>CAZPCO010000005.1:8531-25841 GCA_964585025.1 uncultured bacterium
ATATAGAATCTTTCTTCGACCGCCATGACTTTGAGGCCAAGCTCGTTGCGGTTTATAGAATGAAAGACACGGCTGATGAACGACATTTCCAGATCGTCTGAGTCCCAGAGATAGAAAAGCAGATAATCGTAAACTGCCTTGTCAAAGAGCTGCAGCAAATTTACGTATGTGGGGTGACGCTTTGCACCCAGACCCCACTCGGAAAACGAACCATGGTCTGCGAATGCCCGAATCAGCTCGGTAGGACTTCTTTGCGTCAGCGTTTCGCTGACAAGCTCAGCTTCAGTTCCTGCTTTGCTGGACAGCGGCTGCTTGTTGAGAGTAGCCAGAACGTAGGTCCCGATCTTGTACATGGCTTTCATGGTGTTTATACGCACTTTGTCATTCTTGAAGCCAGGCGAAAACGCCTCGTGCAGCTTTTCATCACGCAGAATGCCGCGCTCGCTGGCTACAAAACCGGTGCTGCTGGCAACCAGGTAGAACGCATAGGGCCGAGGAGTCTGGGCATCGACGAACTTTTTCACGGCGCCACGAACAATACCTTTTGCCTTAAGCCTGCCTCTGAATTCGTCGAGGGAATTTTCAATGCGGCCTTTCTGGACAGTGAACTCATTGCCGTATAATTCATCGACGCTCTGCAGATAAGCCATGCCGGCATTATAGCTGTCAACGACAAGACCTGACCTGAACTGCTGCAGATAATCGCTGCCAATCGTGTAAACGACAAAACCGGGCAGAGCGTTGGAAGCGAGAAACAGCAATATCAGCTGCTTCTGCAGACGCATAGAGAATGACTGGCCCCCGACAATGGCAAGGTAACTGAACCGTGCAATCAGACAGAAGCCGCCCAGCATCAACAAAGTCAGGATTGCGGTCAATGAAGAAATTGACAAGGCTTCTATTTCGGCAGCTCTGACAGCACAAAAAACCGTCATCGTCGAATCTATATAATTGACGAGCAGATAATACCCTGGCACTCTGATGATGCTGCTCAGGCTTTTCTGAAGTTTTCCAGCCTGCTCGCGCATGGCAAGAACAAGAGCCGGGTCACGGCAGAAAACCTGGCCGCTGCTGATATAACCGGTTATCAGTCTGCCATTGTCTTTGCCGCTATGGAATCTGACGCCACAATATGAATCGAGAACATCATGCGGCAAAAACACTGATAGTCCGGCAGTATCGCTGAAATTCAGCCAGAGAAGAGGCTTGCCGGCATCGGCGTGTCCGCGGCGCAAGGTGATATTTTTGCCGGAAAAGCAGTTGTGATAATAGCGCGGAAAAAAATGCGGGCCATAGAGTAACCGAAGATTTGCATAAACGTCAGGCGGAATGCCCTGTTCGCCACCCGGATACGCTTTCTTTCTGAACTTCTGCATTGATTCGAAGGCAGCCTTCAGGTCGGCTTTAAAAGGCTCAAGCGGGAAATTGCTGAAATGAACCCCTCCATCGGCGGAATTGATGAAAAACTGCAGATTCAGTTCATGATCAACAGCAAACTTCTCAACCGCTGCTTTCAGTTTTGCGGGTTCGGGGTTATTGTCAAAAATGCCGGCAAGGGAAGTACACAGATATTGTTCGGTTGCTGCGTAATAGCGCAATGATTCAAGCCGTTCAGCGGCTTCCGTCTCAAAAGTGCGAATTCTGCCGGTTTTCTGCAGAGAATTCACATGATAAAGCCCGGTCAATATTACCAGAGCCGGCAGAAGCACCAGTGAGAAATTCAGTTTTGCCCAGCGCAGCATCGGTCGATCAGTCATGATTTTCCTCCAGCCGCAGTAGCAGAAAGGTCAGATCGTCATCCTGGCACAAAGCCCAATTGCGATAACCATCGATGATATTGCGCCAGTAAACCTCGAGATCACTGTGCCAGGCACTTTGCAGCAACTCTGTGAAACGCTGGTAGCCGAACTGCTCACCTGCAGATCCAACCGATTCAATTATGCCGTCGGTATAGAGAACAAGGGTCTCGCCCGGCAGCAGAACGCCTGAATACAGAGCAGGCATTTTTTTACTGGTGCTGCCGAGAGGCATGCCGCTGCGCTCGATCAACACGGCTCCCATGCCTTCGGGTTTAACCAGGCCAGGGTAGCAATGGCCGGCGTTTGCAAAAGAAAAAGCACCGGTCTGCATATCGACGTCAAAGCATACGGCCGTCATCATACGCCGCCAGTTGCGCTTTTTGAGTTCAAGCAGAACCTGATTGGCGTTGACCAGAAGCTGCTGCGGATGCATTTCATCGGAACCGGCCGCAGCGATCACTGCTTTAACCATCGCCATGAGCATGGCGGCGGGAATTCCATGGCCGGCGACGTCACCGAAAAAGATGCCCAGATTACCTGATGGCAGCTGAAAGTAATCATAGTAGTCGCCCCCCATTTTGCTCATGAACAGCGAACGGGCAAAGAGCCGCAGGCGGCCGGCAGAAAGGCGGCCTGGCGGCAGCAGGCTTTCCTGAACAGCGGTGCCTACTGCCAGTTCTTTCATGCCCTCGAGGGTGCGCTTGAAGGTGGCGATCAGTTCTCCGAACTCATCCTGTGATCGATAGTCGATTCTATAGTCGAAATCACGCGAACGCATGTGCGCTATGCCCTTATCAAGTTCTTCGACAGGCACCAGCAGGCGGGCAGCGAAGAAACGTGCCACCTGAAACAGAATGACGGCAATCAGAAAACCTGCACCCCAGAAAGTCAGCTTGAGATTTTCGAGCTTTTCTTCGATCAGCGACTGTGGGTAAAGCGCTCCGAGAATGCCGTCGGTAATTTCGCTGCCGACGATAGAAGTGAAAAGATATTTTACACCGTCAATTTCCAGGTTTTCGCGGGTAACCAGTTTGCGGTTGAGAGTCTGTTTGAACAGATGCCTTATCTGGCGATTTTTCTCAGCTTTGAGAGCCAGAATATTTTCGCTGCTGCGCTCGAAGACCAGAATACGTCGCGGTGCCACTGCGTCTGAAGTTTCCTGAAGCTTGGTTACGACAAAGGTGCGCATGAAAGCGGCAGGGTCCCAGGAAATGCCGAAAGCTCCCCAGGCCGCGAATTTTCCGGTCCCTGGATCGCTTCCTCCCAGCATTCTGATGAATGACAATCGCCCTGAATCACCGGTATTGAGCACGACAAACCGGCCCATATACCAGAGAAAATCGTGTAACATCAGATCACTTGAGGAAACCTCATCGAGCACGTTACGAGTAGCAACCGTCTCGAGAGAACCGCCTGAATTGAAAAACTCGAGGGCTTTCAGCAACAAGCCTCTGACCATTTTTTCACTTGGATTGAACGACCAGGAACTGCGGAAAACGGTTTCACCCAGGTTATTATAAAGCACTGCCTCCTGTGGAGTTATTGATGCAGTAAGCTCTTTGAGTTTTCTGATCTCGGTTTCTGGCCACTTTCTGCTTTCGTAACTGCGGTTTCTGGCATCGATAAATGCATTCAGGCGACGCGAAAGACTGGCACCTACCTCTGGAAATCTGACATCAAATTCTTTCAAAACCCTCACTGATTCCTGATGAGTTGCGGTGATCAGATCCTTTTTCTTTTCATTGAAAAATTCGTAGCCAACCGAAGCCAGCATCAAAAGTGGCAGACCATTGGCAAACAGAAACAGCAGAATGATTTTCTGCTGCACCGGCAGAGAAAAACGCCGCAGCCGCATACTGGCGCAATAAATTACGAAACCTGCGACCAGCAGGCAGCGCAAGATGATGAAGAGCGTTGCTTTTGCGGCTTCAACAGGGACAGGAAGCTCATCATTGCTCATATAGCTGATTGCAAGCAACTCGGGCGAAGACAAACGGAAGTGGGTGAGAAAATGGGCACTTTCGCGCGCCGGCTCGGCACAACCGGCGAATTTTCCTGCCTCGAGCCTGATTTCAGCTTCAGCTTCTTCGCCTGGAGGCAGACCATGACTTTTCTGGGTGAGAGGAGCCAGGTAAGCCAGTTTGATTGCCTCATGCGCGGCATTGAACCTGTCAATGATCATTCTGGGCCCAATATTGGTATCAAGAATCGAGGCATCGATAAAACAAGCCAGAGCAAAATCCTTGCCAAGGTAATACCAGAGAAGGCGCTTTTCCGGCTCTTCGCCAACGAAAAGACATCGACCGCGATATTCTGGCTGAAAAGGCTCGAGCATGAACTTCTGCACCAGAAATGGCCCGAAATAGCCGCGCAACAGCTGCATTCTTTCACTGATCAGTTCGGAAGACGTCGGATCGGCAGCTGGATTGTCATTGAAAAGGCGCTGCAATTCTCTCAGAACCAGGTACATAGCCTTGAGTACATATTGAAACTTCTTCTCATCGGTCAGCTGCCGATCTACATTGCCATGCTGGTCATAGACAATGAATTTCAATTTTCCGGGAAACAGACGGCGCAGTGCCGCAATTCTGCCTGCAAGTCTTTGCATTGCTCCAGGCTGACTGTCGACGACGGCAAAATTTTTCTGAAATAGGCCGTGAAAGAAAACCCGGTCGTCATGATAATTATCGAGAGTATCGAGATGGTGTGACAGCTGGTCAAAGCAGTCTTCAGTCATTTGCGCCCGCTGCATACGAAAATGACTGACCAGCATCGTCCAGCCAAGACAGCCGGGCAGTATCAACCCGAAAACGATCAGGGCCGTGAGTCTGGTAAATCTCTGCAAAAAAGCTTTCACCCGCCGGCTTCCTCCGGCATGGAAATTATGACGACCGTCTGATCGTCGTCACACCGGCATCCCCGTCGTACGGTTTCGAGTTCGGAGTTCAAAGCGAGATAATAAGCATCTGGTTCGGAAAGATCGATACCTGAAAGAGTATCAAGCATACGTTCGAAGCCCAGCCCGGCATTTCGATAAAGCCCTGCAGTATAGAAAACCAGTTTATCACCAGGCTGCAGATTTAGGGCGCACAGGGATATTTTTGCTGATTTTCCGGCTCCGAGAGGGGTCGAAGGCAATCCGATCAGGTGCCTGGATTTATCTGCCTTAAGAAGAACCGGGGAACAGTTTCCGGCACCGGCGATGGTAATCTTGTCGCTTTCGGCGTCGATCAGAACATACTGCAGCGACATGAATTTGCGTTGCAGGCCAGAATTACTGCTTGACCGCATCAGCAGATCGATACGGGTCAGAATTTCCTGAGGCTGCAGATATAACTCCCCAAGCTGCATGATGCATGCCTTCACAAAGGCCATAACCAGAGTTGAAGCAACTCCTGAGCCGACGACATCGCCGGCGAAAAGGCCAAAATGACGTTCATCAACCGGATTCAAGGCAAGAAAGTCGCCGCCAAAACTGATCATGGCTCTGCTGCCACCAAATATTTTCAGACGACCATGCTGTTTAACGGCAGAAAAACTGTCGATCAGTTTTTCCTGCACCATTGAAGCTGTATGGAGCTCTTCCAGATCTACCAGAGTGGTATTGAAAATCTGCGCCAGGTGACCGAACTCATCCCTGCCAAGATCAGGCAACCGATAGGCAAAATCCTGCTTCTGCAGGGCTATGACACCAGTCTGCAGCTCACCAAGCGGTCGCAGAATCGAACGCGACATCACCAGGCTCAGAGCCAGCGAAACCAGCATGCTGACAAGACCAAGGGCAATAAACAGCCGGAGTTTGCCTCTGACCGCACGTTCAATGGCATCGACAGGAAAAAGCCCCAACAGACGCATACTTGCAAGCGACAGGCATTTCAGGCCCATCAACAGATGCCTTTTGCCCTGCCAGTCACAAAAGTCTATTTCGGTACCCGTTTTTTCGCGCAGTCTGCTGGTATAATTCAGCAGCTGTTCGTGTTGAAGCAGTTCGTCGGGAAACGAAAACCGCAGGTCTTCGTTCACCGCCATAACTTTAAGACCAAGCGGATTGCGGTTCAAATCTGTGAACATCCTCTTGATATATGCGTATTCAAGAGCCCTTGGCTCCCAGAGGTATAGAAACACATAATCGGCCCGGTCGACATTGAAAAGCCGCAAAACTTGAATGTATGCGGGATAATAGCGCCAGCCCATTCCCCATTGCCAGAACGAGCCGGTTGCCGCAAAAAATTCCTGAAACATCTCGATTGATTGCAGTTGTCCGAGCGATTCAGCAATGAGTTCAACCTGAGCCACAATCATTTCGTCAATGCTTTCGCGGTTCAGAAGCGACAGGTAATAACGCCCGAGCTTGCCCATCGATTCAATGAGCACCTTCATCTGCTTTAAATCGTTGTCTTGACCCTGAATCCGGTTTAAAAAATTCCCGTCTTTCATGACACCATATTCGCTGCCGATGAACGGTGTGTGACTGCCGATAAGAACCATTCTGAAAGGGTCCGGCTGCTGAATTGCAAGAAATCCGGCTACCATCTCACGGTCTGGTGGACCATTTTTCAGCGCTTTCCGCAGACCGGAAAGACCTCGGTCAAGGCGTCTGATCTGATCGGAAAATTCTGCAACATGCATTTCATCTATACTCTGCAGGTAGGTCATACCGTTACGAAATGTCTCTGCCTGAAGCAATATTTCGTATTCATGCAGATAATCGAAGCCAAGTATAGCCAGAATACCCAAAGACAGCGAGTTAGACAAAGCAAAAAGTATAATCAACTGTTTTCTGATGCTGATGTTGATTCCACAGCCACGACAAAAAGCCAGATAACTGCGATAAATAAGTATCAGCGCCAGAAATGCCAGCAGCAGAAGAGCTGTAATCCGGCCGGCAGAAATGAAAGCAAGATCGACCGATGCAGCCGGAAAAAGAAAAGCAGCTTCAATGCCACTTCTAATCAACCCTTTAAAAACATACCAGTGATGAGTCCGGCAATAGTTAATTGCAGTTTCACTGATAGCGGCACTTTCTGAAGCGGTCAATTCAAGACCTGGTATCTTCTTTAGATTGCCATCACGGATCAGAACTATCTGCAAGCCATTAGAACCACGCATCGAAGCTATCTGATGTTCAATTCCAGGCAGGTTTTCCAGAGCTGAACGGGAAAAGAATACACTCAATCCGATGCGTTTCTGTCTGACCCTGATCCATGACAGGCGCCCATCAGGGGTTGAATCTCCGAAGAGAGGCTGAATATGCCGGCCGCTGTAACATTCGGAAAATACTTCGGGAAAGAACTGCGGCCCGAAAATGCGACGGATATTGGCCGTTTCGCTGGCGCCGATTCTGTAGTGGCCGCCATTGATGTCACAAAATGAGTGAAATGCCAGTGGCCAGTCAGCATTCATCTTTCGATGATCAAAATTTGCATGAAAGACTGATCCATCACCGTTCCAGATGAGATACTGCAGCTGCAGTGCCATTTCCTTATTGAGAGCTTCGATACCGTCTCTCAACTCTTCTGGCTTGCGGTAGCTGGCCTCGAAGACTTCGTTGATGCGCAGGCAGGCGTATTTGCCACCATCCGCAGCCAGCTGCAGACTTTCAAGACGATTGTTCGCCTCCTGCTGCAGCATACGAAGTTTTCCGTCCCGATGCACAGAGGCGATGTAGTTCCAGCCAAACCAGCCAGCAATCACGGGTAATAAAACCGTGAAAAACACGAATATCAGCCAGTTAAACAGATTTCCGGAATGTCTGGTTTCAGAATTTTTCATATTTGAGCATCAGCATGGTTATATCGTCATCCTGAGTGGCAGCCCAGCCAGAATAACCTTTGAATATGTCCTGCCACCAGGTTTCGAGATCAGTGTTCCAGGTGCCGAGCAGCAGTTTCTCGAACCTGGCAAAATCAAATACTTCACCGGCGGCATTCGTTGCTTCAATTATGCCATCGGTATACAGAATGAGAGTGTCCCCCGGATTCAACCGGCCGCTCACCTCAGCGTAAGGTTTGCGGGTAGCATTGCCAAGAGGCATGCCGACAGCCTTGATGTAACTGACTCCCTGACGATTGTCAGAAACAATGACTGGATAACACTGCCCGGCGTTGGCCAACCTGAAATTGCCGGTAATACAATCAAGTTCGAGACACTGGGCAGTCATCATCCTTTTCCAGCCTTTTTCCTTGAGATGCAGAAAAATTGAATTGGCGCGCAGCAGTAACGCTGAAGGACTCGAAAAATCAGATCTGGCATTTGCTACAACTGCCTTGGCCATCGACATGATCAGAGCCGCTGGAATGCCATGCCCGGCAACGTCACCAAAAAACACGCCGAGACGCTCCCTGCCAAGTTCGAAATAATCGAAATAATCACCGCCCATTTTGCTCATGAATTCAGAGCGCGCATAAAGCTGCACTTTACCAGTATGGCATCCGGATGGCGGCAGCAGACTTTTCTGCACTGCGGTGCCTATTGCAAGTTCCTGCATGCCTGCTATGGTTTCGTTGAAAACACCAATCAACTGACCAAATTCATCTTCGGAAACAAAGTCGATACGATGTTTGAAATCACGGCGGGCAATGGCGCGAATGCCGCCGGCAAGCCCGGAAATAGGCACCAGAAGACGCCGCGAAAATGGCGCAACAATGATGACAACCATTAACAGGCTGGCAACGGCCGCCATGACAATTCGTTTAAATAGCATTTCGATCTGATCATCAATGATTTGTTTCGGATAAATTGCCATAATGACTGCATCAGAAAGTTCAATTCCTTTAAGAGCCGTGGCAATAAACTCCCTGCCATCGACCAGCAGGTTGTCTTCGGCCAGAAGCTTGCGACTCAGGGTGCGATGCATCAACCGGCGAAGAGTTTTCTGGTCTGAGGTCGGAAACACATTCTCTGTTCCTGATTCCATCACCAGAAGACGTCTTGGAGCTATTTTACGGTTGAGAACCTCGAGTTGCTCGTTGATATAAGCACGCTGCAGAGCCTCCGGTTTCCAGGCCACGAGAACCAGACCCCAGGAATTGTGGTTTTTTCTGTCGCCCAGAAGATTCAGATAAGTCCAGCGCAGACCTGATCCATAGTTCTGCGGTTCAATTTTTCCGAGTTGCCGCAAAATGCCATTGTAAACAGAAGCTTCGTCTGAAATCTGCTCAAGCATAGTCTTTTTTCGCGGCACGAAATGTTCAGCCCGATTATTTACAAACTCCAGAGCGCCTCGAAAGAAATCTCTGATGAATTTGTCTGAACCAGGCAGAACAAAGCCACTTTGGCGCATAATCTGCTCTCCGGCAAGATTGAAGAGATACTGTTCGCTGGGTTTGAAATACCCGATAAGACTGGTAAATTCGCCAATCAGCGATGCTGACCAGACAGCCGCGGAGTCACCGCCAGAATGTCGCTCAATAAAGTCATTGAGACGGGCAGCCATCAGTTCACGGCCGGCAGGATAACGACAATCAAAATCTTTGATCAGATGAGACGACTGCTCGTGAACCGCATTAATCAGAGCACTCTTCTTCTGCTCAAAAAATTCGTAACCGGTAGCAAGCAGGATCATCAGAGGCAGACCATTGGCGAACAGAAACAGCAGCATCATTTTCTGTCTTACCGAAAGAAACAGGCGGTTGGAATGTAATGAAAGAACCGAGATAACGAAAGCGATTACGAGCAGCCACTTCAAGACGCCAAACAGTCGCAGCCCAACTTCATTGTCAATGTCGATCAGATTGGCGTGCTTGGCCAATCTGGAGAAAATTACCAGCCGTGGTGAAACCTGGCGAAACAGCAGAAGATAATTATCAGTCTGTCTGAATTCGACGGCAGAATTCGCATATGCGCCAGCTGCAACCATGATTTCAGCGTCAGACCCGTCGGAATCCGCTCCGTATACTTTCTGCAGGCTCGGGTCATAAAATCCCACCTTCAGGTCAGAACTGTATCTGTTGAATCTGTCTATCATCAGGCGTGGCCCGGTCTGAAGATCGAGAGATTCACGGTCGATCATACAGATCAGGGTCAGCCGCGGCCAGGTCTGAAACCAGAGCAGAGCCTTTTTGGGATCTTCGGAAACCTTGATGCAGCGACCGAGGTAGCCCTGACGCAGTGGGTATTCAAGGTGTTTTTCCATTAAAAACTGGCCGAAAAAACCACGTAGAAGGGTTATGCGATTGGCCTGATATACCAGTTCCGGCTGTTTAAGACATTGATGCAGATTCTTGAAGACATAATTGAAGCGGGTTTCGTCAGATACTCTGCTGATAATTCTGCCTTCAGAATCGAGAACGACGAAGCGCAGCTGGTCGGGAAAATGCTTTTTGAGAATGGCAATGCGCTTTGCAGCAAAGGCAACGGGATCAGCAGCTTTGTTGACCGCTGCGAAATTACTCTGCAACATGCCATGAAAAAATCGTTCGTCGTCATGATAATTGGAAAGATTGTCGAGAGAATCCTGCATTTTCTGCTGCCAGGCAATAATCTGCCGTTCGCGCACCAGGCTGAAATGGCTGGACAAGGCGAGATTAAGCAGAAAACCAGGCAGCAGAATTCCGTAGACAAATCTGGCCAGCTGGCTCAACCAGAAATTTTTATGCAAGACAACCCTCCCCGGCAGAGCCTATATACGAACAGAAGGGAGAAAAGGTAACGGATTTCAAAAAAAATACCCGAAGTCCTGTATAAGAAAAAGGGTTTGCAGCAGACCTGCAAACCCTTCTAAGCAAAATGCCGAATCAGACTCTTTCGAACTGGTCTTTACCGACGCCACAGGCAGGGCAAACCCAGTCAGCCGGAAGTTTTTCAAACGGAGTGCCTGGAGCAATACCGGCATCGGGGTCGCCAACTGCCGGATCATATTCATAACCACATACACCGCAAACATATTTAGCCATTATCATGTCCTCCATGTAATTTTTCAGAATGATTCTACCACATTCCGGAGTGTATCAAACTCTGCTTTTTCCAGCCAGGTATCGATCATAAAAACCGGCAACCGCTGATTATCAATCACCGCGGTGCGGAAAAACTTTTCGTGCGGGTCGGCGATGTGTGGCAGAATCGGTTCGATTATGCCTTCGCGCAGACGGTATTCGATGTCGTCGGCCATCATTCCGACAAATGCGTTTGGTTTGATCGTAAAAACCAGCAGGCGTGAAGCCTCTTCGATCTGGTAGACGGCATCGAGACCAATTCTATGACGAAGATTAACCACCGGAATCACCGTGCCCCGTATATTGACAACGCCCATAATAGCATCGGATTTCTGTGGGATCTCGATCAGCGAACCCGGCATTGCGACTTCAGTGACATCTACAGCTGGAATTGCATATGGTCTGGCCCCGAACTTGAAAATGAAGAATTTTTCGAGTCGGCCGCCGCCATCACGTTCATTGGCATTCTGCGCCAGTCTTCTGATTAAAGGAAGGATCTGTGACATTATACAGCATCACCTTTTAATGTTATGGTGCAGCCAGAACCGGGCCAATCACCCGGGAAAACTGATGTTAAGTATATACCAGAAACCACCTGGCAAAATAAAGAGAAACTTCAAAGATTTGCCAGAAGCTCAAAAACAATTATGCAGGAATTTTCAAAAATGACTTCAGACCCGCCAGAGCCCGGGCGCGATGGCTGAGTGAGTTTTTCTCGGCAGCCGGCAGCTCAGCAACCGAACAACCTCGCTCGGGAAGCATGAAAACCGGGTCGTAACCAAAACCGCCGGCACCACGCCTGGCGAAGCCGATGGAACCTTCGAGAATTCCGACAAATTCATGGGCCAGGCCGGATGAGTCGATATAGACGATAACACATCTAAAACGGGCAGTACGAGATGCTTCAGGCACATTCTTCAGCTCGGCCAGCAGCTTTTCGATATTGCGGGCATGATTGGTGTCGATGCCGGAGTAGCGGGCCGAGTGTATTCCAGGCCGGCCATCGAGAGCGTCGACCTCGAGTCCTGAATCATCGGCGAACACCGGCTCTCCAACTTTTTCAAAGAGCGCTCTTGCTTTCAACTCAGCATTTTCGCGATAAGACGAACCGTTTTCCTCGACTTCCGGGAACCCTGGCAGATCGAGCAGGGTTTTAACCTGGTAAGGCGCCAGAATATGACTGATTTCTTCGGCTTTATGCGCATTACGCGTTGAAACCCAGATATTCATCAGAGCTTCTCCACAGCCTGACGCTGCAGTTCAAAAAGTTTGCCGATGCCTCGTTCCGCAATTGAAAGCATCTGATCAAGCTGAGCACGGCTGTATGTGCCGTTTTCGGCGGTGCCCTGAACCTCGATATAACCGCCTCTGTCGTTCATGACCAGATTCAGATCTGTTTCGGCATGTGAATCTTCAACATAGTCGAGATCAAGACAGGGCTGCCCATTGACAATGCCGATACTCACAGCTGCAACCTTGTTAACAATTGGATTTTCGGTGATTTTTCCCTCAGCCATCAATTTTTTGACGGCCATTTCAAGAGCAACCATGGCTCCGGTTATCGAAGCGGTGCGGGTTCCACCATCAGCCTGAATGACATCACAGTCAATCATCAGGGTGCGGGGGCCAAGTTTGGTCAGATCGAGCGCAGCCCGCATCGAGCGGCCGATCAGACGCTGAATTTCGTGAACACGACCTTTGACTGTCGCCTTTCCATAGCCGGCACGTTCATTGCGAACCAGACCAGCAGCCGGCATAAGAGCATACTCGGCAGTGATCCAGCCCTGGATGACTTCTCTCGAAGCGACATAAGGAGGGACCTTTTCTTCGACCTGAACAGTACATAATACCCGGGTGTTGCCAAAAGTAATCAGAGCCGAGCCGTGCGGGTATTTTACGTAACCTGTTTCGATGCTTACCGGCCTGAGCTGGTCACCGGCGCGACCGTCATGTCTTGTCATGTTCTTTCCCTCCGGATGATGATATGCCTGCAGAATAACATTTCATCAGGCCAACTCCAAACATTAATTTGCAAATTTCATCAGCCCGGTGATTCAGAAAGTTATTGTATAGTGAAAACATACAGTCTACTGAATCATGCAAAGAAAACAAGGCCGATCAATCAGCCTGTCAGCCAGGTTCATTCATCAGAAACGTTCGGACTCAGCAAAACTCAATGCTGCGGTGTATAAGCAGACACAGTCCGCCAAGAAAGGAAAACCGGGTGATTCTAAAAACCAACATCATTCTCTACGTAAAAGATCAGCGCCTGAGCAGAGATTTTTATGCGCAGATCCTTCAGCAGGAACCGGCACTCGATGTTCCGGGCATGACGGAATTTGCAGTTGCCGACCGGATAACTCTTGGACTGATGCCGATTGCCGGCATCCGGAGATTACTTGGAGAGCGAATTCCAGATCCGCTCGACGCCGAAGGAATTCCAAAGGCCGAGCTTTACCTAACGGTCAAAGACCCAGCCAGATGGCACGAAAGAGCTCTGCTGGCCGGCGGCAGGGAACTTCTGCCGCTGCAGAAAATGAACTGGGGCGATCACGCAGCCTACTCTGCAGACCCTGACGGGCATGTACTCGCATTTGCAGCTCCTTCATCCTGATGAGAAAAAAATAATCTTTCGACCACCACTCCGTTTTATCGGGTCAGTGGGCTAGACTTCCGGCAGGAATCCGCTCTTTTCAGACTTCTGCCGGACGCTCCCGGATTGTGGTATAATTTCCCGTAACTTATAGTCACTGCAGGTTTGTCGCATTGGGCAAACCTGCTTTTATTTGCTGCGTAAACAGGTAAAATTATGAAATCTGATTACTTCAGTATTGTCGGACCGCTGTTGAACTCGGGAGCAGAATGCGAAAAAATCCTGCGCCGGCTGCCGGACTGGTTTGGTGACGAACAGACAATGGTTGATTACGCGATCGAAATCAACGGTCTGCCAACCTTTATCATCAATATGCACAACCAGCCATGCGGCTTTATCAGCCTCAAAATGCACTACAAGGAATCTGCAGAACTCTATGTGCTTGGCATTCTTCCTGAATATCACCACCAGGGTCTCGGTCGGGCTGCCCTCGAATCAGTAACAGAATATTGCCGCGGGCTGGGCATTGAATATCTGCAGATCAAAACCTGTGGACCGTCTACCAGCTGGCCGTCGTATGAAAACACCCGCAGATTCTATCTTTCTCTTGGGTTCAGACCTCTCGAAGAGTTTCAGACGCTCTGGGGGCCAAACTGCCCCTGCCTGCAGCTGATCAAAAAAATCTTGTAATCAGCCATAAGGTGGTCTATTCTTCAGTAGAGAACCATCAAGGAGTGCAAACTCATGTCAGCCATCAGAGGCAAAATTCAGAAGGGTCTTGGCGAGTCTAAAAATACCGTGCGCGAGCAGTTACCGTTTTTTCGCAAATGTTTTCCGGAAGTCGGCAACTGCAAAGAAGGCACGATCAACATCCTGCTTGATAAACCGCTGGTAATACTGGTTCCAGATTTCACTACGGCACCACTCCCATGGCACCCTGCATTCAAGATAGTCAAGGGCGGTGAAGTTTTCAAATTTCTGCGCATCAGGCTGACTGTCGATGGATGCAGCCCGGTCAACGCCTGGATTTATAAAGCCCAGTTCTCGCCCTATCACGACAATCCTTATTATGTCGAAGTAATTGCCCCTGAAATCGGCTTTACCGGCACGCCAGCCTGCTCGATAGAGGTTCTCAGCAAGTGCAGTGAAGGCCTCGTAGTAGTTGGCTCATCAGAGCATTCGACTGCCGCAATCTCCTGAACATGGAACTGACCCGCCTCAGCGAGCGGATTTTCTCGGTCAGTGGCCCGGCGAATGTCGGTGTATTGGTTCTGGAGAACAGCCGGGTAGCTCTAATCGATTCTGGAACCGATGCCAGGTATGCGGCAAAACTGTATGAACTGCTGTCGGATTACCGTTTCAAGGTGGCTTACATTCTCAACACTCATGCTCATGCCGATCATATTGGCGGCAACAGTTTTTTCAGCGAAAAATGCGGTTGTCAGATCTTTGCTTCGACTCTCGAAGCTCCTACCATAAGGCAACCTCTGATTCAATCGGTGGTTCTATTCGCGGGAGCACCGGTTCAGGAACTGATGAACCGATTTATCATGGCGAATCCATGCAATGTCGAAGTTTTCAACGGCAACGAAATTCTGCTAGACGATCTGCCGGTGAAAATTATCGACCTGCCTGGGCATTCGATCAACCAGAAAGGCTTTATCGCAGATGGAGTCGCCTTTGTGGCCGACACTCTGTTCCCGGAGTCATTTTTTAGAAAACAGCGTCTGCCTTTCAGCTATGATCCGTATGCCCAGATAGAAACTCTGCACAAACTCCGCAGTATCGAAGCCAGGGTCTATAGCGGCGGGCATTTTAACCCGACCGACAATATAGAAACAATGATCGCCAGTAATCTGAATCATGTCGAAACTGCCATGCAGTTCATGCGCGAACTGCTCAAAGTGCCGCAATCACAGGAACGGGTTGTCAAAGCCTTTCTGGATCATTTTGGCCTGAAGAAAATAAGCTGGGAATACTATCTCTACCGCACCACAGTGAACGGCTACCTGTCTTCACTTTACAAACGCGGCGAAATAAAATTCAAAATTCTCGACAATCTGGCGGTGTGGTATGCGGCTTAAAACTATCGTCTTAATGGCAGCGATACTGCCAGGTCAACCAGGCCTGGCCCAGAACATCGATCGCTGGATAAGAATACCGCAGCATGAAGGGCCACGCTGCATCAAAAACCCTCTCGAAGACTCAAGGAACCAGGGATTGAATCTGCATTTCAGTTTTGAAAAGCAGCCGGTAAGCTCATTGCTGCGACTGATCAACAAAAATATTCCTGAAGCAGCTCCCAGACAGGTTGTTTCTGAAACCACCGAACTTTTCGTGCGCAATACCACGATTCTTGAAGAACTCGACCTAGAAGCCAAAGCAGCCCTGCAAAAATCTGGCGGTACATCTGCAGAGTCCGCCACTACTATTGAGCCACCGGTCGCAAGCACAACCCACAATGCTTCCGGACCCGCGAATATCCTGGCATCAGAGACTTCAGAAGCTGGTTCTCCGACAGCCGAATTGCCTTTGCCAACGACTGTATTGCCAGCGGCATCGGCAACCAGCGACAAATGAAAGTTGATTTTCAGGAATTACTGTTGCGCTTTTTGAAACATTGCGGGCAATAAACCGGCAATTCCTTGCAGGGAACAAAGTTCAGTCTGGTTTCACAACCACAGTCACTGCAGATGGCGACACGCCGTTCACCCGGAGCCTCCCATATCTGGTCAAGCCGGGCGTTGATACAGGCATCACAGAACAGCAGCCGACCCTCATAACCCTTTTCTGCAAGAAATCCTTGCTTTTCCGGGGAAATATTGACAATCTGGCCACAGTTGCGGCAACAAAAAGATGAAGTTTCTGTCTGCATGAAAAATACCCCTTTTGAATAGCCCTGTCTGATCATTATACAATATTCAGGCTCATTTCGGGGCAAAACATTACAAATTCCCCCGATAAACGCAAACTTTTTATTATGCAAATGCAGGCTTTGGCTGGTTGTCAGGCGGCAAAATTTCAGTCGTTGAAGTCGATTGAGTTGGAAGGGATAATCTGTTAGATTTACAGTATGGCACATTCAAAAACCTATAAAGTAATAATTCCGTACAGTGAGTCAGGCACACCGAGGAAGAAGTTCAAGATCGAGTACACCGTTGAAGCCTCAGACCGGTTTTCCGCTCTGAAAAAGGCTGAACGAGAATTCGATTCTTATGCTGATTACAACAGCGCTTCCTGGGTTAGAATGATTGAGCGTGATGGAATACGTATATGGAAACTCATGCCGGATATGCCCCAGACTCCGCAACACATAGATGAACTGGCGGCGCAACTGGCATCCGATGACGAAGATATTATCTACAACAGTCTCAAAGCACTTGGCGAAATTGAAGATTCCTCAGCCAGCTCAAGAATTCTCGCTCTTTTCAATCATACAAACCCGGAAATCGTTGCACTGGCAGTAGAAACCCTTGGTCGTATCGCAGATCCAAGCAATCTGAACGCCATACGCAACCTTTATCATGCAGATACCAACCCGCGCATCAAAGCCTGTATCGTTACTGCGGTAAGTCGCCTGGCTCTTCCAGAAGACAACATCGTCGATTTTCTCACCCATGCTCTGCGCGAAGATGATGCGCGAGTGCGTGCCAACGCCATCGAAGCGATCGAAAAACTTGACCTTCCTGACGTAACACGACTGCTACTGCCGATGCTCAAGGATGAAGATAACCGTGTCAGAGCAAATGTCATCAAAGCCCTCTGGACAAAAGATGATCAGGGTCGACTCCTGGAAGTCCTCAAAGAAATGGCCAGCGATGCAAACCCATGGATGAAATCGTCGGCAGTTTTCGTCCTTGGCAACGTCACCATTCCCGGGCGTATCGAGCTGCTGTCAGTCATGGCCGGAGACGAGCACCCAAAGGTCAGGCAGAATGCCCGCGAGGCGCTTTTCCACATCAACAGCATCGACTGCCTGCCATAC
>CAZPCO010000005.1:25851-31652 GCA_964585025.1 uncultured bacterium
ATCAGCAACGACAAAGAATTCTCCATGGTCGCTGAAAAGGTCATGCACATGGGCGATTCGGCACTTAACCCCCTGCTTGCCTTCAACGGGCGCACGAGCGAGAGTCGCCGCCATGCAGCCAAACTGCTCGACATGCTTGAACAGCAGGTTTTAAAAACCTCAGGCTGGATCAACTGGCTGAAAACAAAACAGAAACGGCTTTTTAAAAGTTCCTGAAGCCGGATATGTGAATTGCTTCACCGGTTCTGATGTGATACCATGACCTACCACTTAAAATAATCGCTAAATTCATACAGGCACAGGAATTATGAAAGAACAACCAACTAAAATGAAGACAGTTGCACTATATGCTCTGCTGTTGATTCTGCTGCTGACGGCATTTACCAATGTCACAAGCACTAAAAAGGTCGACAGGCTCAATTATTCCGAGTTTCTGAATATTCTGCAGGGCGAAGACGCCACCCGCAAAATTCTGCGCATTAAGATCAACGAGCGCGAAATTACCGGTCGTATCCAGAAACAGGTAACGCTTGGTTCAAGCACTGAAGCGCCAACCTCGCATTTTGTCACCGTTACTCCCGATGACCCGGGTCTGATGGAAATCATCCGCAAAAGCGGTGTAATCGTAGAAGCCGAACCACCGGCTCAGATGTCCTGGTGGCTCAACCTTCTGATCAACTGGTTTCCTTTTATTCTTCTGATTGGTGCCTGGCTCTATATTCTGCAAAAAATGCAGGGTGGTGGCGCCAAAGCATTGAGCTTCGGCAAAAGCCGGGCCAGAATGGTCGACCCAACCGAAAAACGCGTTCTTTTCAAAGATGTTGCCGGGGTAACCGAAGCCAAAGAAGACCTTCTCGAAGTAGTCGAGTTTTTGCGTGATCCTCGCAAATTCACCGATCTCGGCGCCAAGATCCCGCGCGGCGTTCTGCTGTTCGGACCTCCGGGCACCGGAAAAACGCTTCTGGCCAGAGCCGTAGCCGGTGAAGCCAACGTGCCGTTTTTCAACATCAGCGGTTCCGAATTCGTCGAAATGTTTGTCGGTGTCGGCGCTTCACGCGTACGCGATCTATTTGAACAGGCCCGCAAAAACGCCCCCTGTATCATCTTCATGGATGAAATCGACGCAGTCGGTCGCCAGCGCGGTGCCGGCCTCGGTGGCGGGCACGACGAACGCGAACAGACCCTCAACCAGCTTCTGGTTGAAATGGACGGTTTTGACAACACCAAAGGCATAATCCTGGTGGCGGCCACCAACCGCCCAGACGTTCTCGACCCGGCCCTGCTGCGTCCCGGTCGTTTCGACCGCCGCATCGTCGTCGATCAACCCGACATCAGAGGCCGCGAAGAAATCCTGCAGATTCACGTGCGCGACAAACCCGTGGCCGACGACGTCAACCTCTCGGTTCTTGCCCGCCGGACTCCTGGCTTTGTCGGCGCCGACCTCGCGAATCTGACCAACGAAGCTGCCATTCTCGCTGCCAGAAATGGCCGAAAAATTGTCATCATGGCCGACTTTGAAGCTTCGATCGACAAGGTCATTGCCGGCTCCGAGCGCAAAAGCCGCATCATTTCGGAAAAAGAAAAAGAAAATACCGCCTATCACGAAATGGGGCACGCGCTGGTTGCAGCCTTCCTGCCAGGCACTGACCCCGTACATAAAATTACCATCATCCCGCGTGGCATGGCACTTGGCCTGACCATGCAGCTGCCGGTCGAAGACCGTCTGACGGTTTCACGTACGCATCTCCAGAGCCAGATATGCATTCTTCTCGGCGGCCGGGTTGCCGAAATGGTTGTCTTCAACGAATTGACCTCCGGCGCCAAAAATGACATCGAACGCGCTACCAAAATCGCCCGCAAGATGGTTTGCGAACTTGGCATGAGCGATGAAATCGGCCCCCTGCATCTGGGTGACGACAACCAGACTGTTTTCCTGGGTCGCGATTTCAATACCCGCAACGATCTATCTGACGAAACCGCCCGCAAGGTTGATGCAGAAATCCGAAAACTGATCGAATCGGCTCTCGCCAAAGCCAACGAAATTCTCACCGGCCATCGCGATCTGCTCGACAAGTGCTCAAAAACCCTTCTCGAACGCGAAACGATCAGCGCTGAAGAATTCAAAGAACTTATCGAAGGCCGGGAACTGCCTCCTCTGCCAGCAGTAAAACCTTTGCTCAACGTAATCGAAGCGATAGAAAACGCCGCCGATTCAGCAGCAAAAACTGAACCGGCACGCAATAACAAAAACCCAGAAGGCGAAAATTACATCAAAGATGTCTGAGAAACTTAGATTTCTGTTCATTCTCGGCACCAGACCCGAAGTCATCAAGGTTGCCCCGGTGATTTTCGCCGCCCGCGAGACCGGCGAAATCGAGACCCAGATCTTGCACACCGGGCAGCATCTTGAGCTTGCCGCAGAAATGTTCAAACATTTTCGACTCCGGCCTGACTTCGACCTTGCAGTCATGCAGCCCGACCAGACTCTTTTTCAGCTTACCTCACGCATCACCGAAGGAATTGGCGAAATTGTTTCGCGCAATGACTACGACATGGTTTTCGTCCAGGGCGACACCAGCTCTGCCTTTCTTGGCGCTCTGTGTGCTTTTTACCGCAAAATACCGGTCGGTCATATCGAAGCCGGCCTGCGCACCCTTGACCGCTACAGTCCATTCCCGGAAGAAATGAACCGCCGGCTGGTAAGCCCGCTTGCCAGTCTGCACTTTGCGCCAACTTCCAGAGCCTGCGACATGCTGACAGGGGAGGGAATTGACCCAAAGAACATAGAAGTGACCGGCAACACCGTGATCGATGCCCTGTTCTGGAGCCTAAAACAGACCTACCCAATCCGGGAAGACATCCAGACTATTCTCTCTGCCCCGGGTCGCCTGTTGCTGGTAACCACCCACCGACGCGAAAATTTCGGCGAGCCGCACCGGCAGGTTTTTGCCGCCCTGCTTGAACTTGTTGAAAGATTTCCTGACATCAGAATACTGTTTCCAATTCATCCGAACCCGAATGTGCGCCGTGAAGCTGCTGCCATGCTGAACAATCACCCCCGCATTCACCTGACTTCACCGCTCGACTACCAAAGCTTTATCAGCGCCATGCAACAAAGCTTTCTAATTCTTTCCGACTCTGGTGGAGTTCAGGAAGAAGCACCCAGCCTCAACAAACCGGTTCTGGTATTGCGCGAATCCACTGAGCGGCCTGAAGGTCTCACCACCGGGGCCCTGAAACTGGTTGGAACCGACAAAAGCCTGATTTTACGGGAAGCTGCTGAACTGCTTGGCAATGAGCAAAGTTACCAGCGCATGTCACAGGCCACCAACCCATACGGAGACGGTCAGGCTGGCCAGCGAATCATTACCGCCGCCCGCCGTTTTCTCGATCGCTGAAACCTATGACTATTCGCATCGGAATCGTCGGCTATGGAAACCTTGGACGTGGTGTTGAAAACATTTTAAGACAGAACCAGGACATGCAGACGGTAGCTGTTTTTTCGCGGCGCGATCCCGAATCAGTAAATCCTCTGACCCCAGGCTTGAAGGTTGTATCGCTTAACGATGTCGAAAGCTGGAAAAACGCCATCGATGTCATGATTCTCTGCGGTGGAAGCGCCACCGACCTGCCCGCTCAGACACCCAAACTTGCCCGAATGTTCAATGTGGTCGACAGCTTTGACACGCACGCCTGCATTCCTCAACATTTTGCAGCTGTTGATGCTGCGGCGAAAAGCGGCAGACATCTGGCAATCATTTCTGTTGGCTGGGATCCAGGTCTTTTCTCATTGAACCGTCTTATTTCGCAGGCTATTTTGCCCGACGGAAAGGATGAAACTTTTTGGGGAAAAGGCGTCAGCCAGGGCCATTCTGATGCAATACGGCGTTTACCGGGGGTCATAGATGCCAGACAATATACCATTCCGGTCGAAGCATCTCTGGCAAAAGTACGTAGCGGTGAAAATCCTGATCTGACTGCGCGACAGAAGCATCTGCGCCAGTGTTTTGTCGTTGCCGATAACGGCGCTGATCGCGAAAAGATTGCTGCCGCAATCAAAAACATGCCCAATTATTTTGCTGACTATGATACTTCGGTCGAGTTCATTACTGAAGCCGAAATGAAGCGTGATCATGCCAGAATGCCGCACGGTGGCTTTGTCATCAGAAATGGAAAAACAGGTGTGACTGGCGAAAATCTGCATACTGTCGAATTCAGACTGCAGCTTGATTCAAATCCAGAATTTACCGCCAGCGTGCTGGTCGCATACGCACGCGCCGCCTTCAGGCTGCATCGCAATGGGCAGTCAGGTTGCCATACGGTTTTTGATATTGCACCCGGCCTGCTTGACCCGCGCAGCTCTGAAGAATTGCGTAACACCCTGCTTTAAGCCTTTCAAGGCATTCGCCAGCAATGGCAGGGGTAGTGGACCCCATCCGTGCCCAGCAGAAGCGAATTATCAGATCGCTGAAGGCTGAAAGGCGTTTCGCTTTGAACAGGTCGATGCTCACCTTTGCGGTCGTTTCGGCACGGGCTAAAATCTCCTTGTCTCTTCATACTCTGTGGGCTAAGATGATCCTCAGCGATGCATCCGGGGACTTTATATGATGAATTCAACTCCAAACTGTTTTAACGGGTTCATAGGTTAAAAGCTTTTACCACCCGACGTTTTTTGAGCAAAGTGATCCTCAGGAGAAATAGCAACAAATGGAAAACAGTGACAAGCTCGAAAAAGTGAAAAGGGCTCTCATACGTATCAATCATGCCCTGTGCGTCTGCCTGCTTGTTTTTGTCCAGTTTATGCCGCAAATCACAGGAGGGCTTGAGCCCTCTGTCATTACCACATGGGTCATCGGCTACGTCGGAATAAAATGCATCTTCAGTCTCTGGGAACTGTTGATTTTTCCCATCTCCGCCATTCTGACCTATATTCTCTTCATAAAAGAAGCCCAGGAAGCAGAGCTGGCCCTGGTAGTACTGATCGGCTCTATCCTCTTTTCCTCTCTCGCATTCATGGGATTTGGAATATTGAAATATATCTATGAGAAGGCAACGGGTTCCGGAGATTATTCTGACTAAACTGCCGTCTTCTTCTGTCTGCTAAACCGAAAATAGCCAGCCTGCAAGGGCTATAAAAGCCTTCGATCGCCCGCGGGAATCCGGCCGGTGTAGCGGAAAGACGATTAACGGAAGACATATCAAGCGATTTTCCCCATGGCGAACTTAGGGCGAGGGCCTTCCTTTGATGCTTGCAGTTTTTTTACTGCTGAGAAGTTTTGCGGCAAGCTTTTACGATGGTGCCGCGAACCGGATTTAAATGCCGCGCAGGTGGTTAGTGGTTGCCAGTCAAGCAACATACAGCCCGTTGGCGGAAAAAGTCGCCAAAACGGCATTTTTTTTTGCCGTTGTTAAAAAATTGGCCAGTGGGCGTGCTGCTGGGCTGTTTTTAAGCCACTGCTGCGTTTAAAAACTTCGATTTTTTTGCGCAGGGCAGAAAAGCTGAAGCGGCCCACAGACACGCGAACGGGTTCAAAAGGCGCTTTAGTCCCCTCCCTGACACGTGAGGTTTTTAGAGACTGAGAGACAGACCAAGAATCTCCGCGGCATTTTCATCCATATTTTCGGGCTTTTTAGCGGCACCATCGCAGGAAGCAGACCGGTTACAGTATGGCCCGACACCTCGCTTCTGCTCCTTAGCCTACCTTCTTCCTTGCTTGCTTCCTTCCTTCCTTGCTTCCTTCCTTCCTTGCTTGATTCCTTCCTTGCTTCCCTCCTTCATAGCTTCCCTCCTTCATTGCCTC
>CAZPCO010000006.1:0-30013 GCA_964585025.1 uncultured bacterium
CGCCGCCGACGGAAAAGCGTAGCGCGAAAGCCCGCACTGATGCGAAACCCAGAGATCCTTTCCCTGAATTATCTTATAGTATGTGATAAATGGCTCGACGGGATAATCATGCTGGCTGGGATAGCCATAGATAAAAGGCCCCCAGTGAGACATGAACGGCCAGAAAGTCTTGGCATAAGAAGGATCGCTGCCACGGAACTCGAATTCATCATACTGGTATTCATCGGTAATTCCCAGCATGGTAACCCCGGCATCGCTGAGCACGGCAATCTTTTTGAGACCGGTGAGATAATAGATCCGGTTGATGTTGTCTGACGGCAAAGGGCTGTCGTTCGAGGTATAGTTATACCAGCGGCCCTCTTCGAATTTCCAGATGCCGCGGCCCTGGGTGCCGGCCCAGAGAATGCGTTTGCCAAGCATGCCGGCGAGCAGCGACTCTTCCGGGCTCATTTCGGTTTTGATGACATCAGTTTCTTCGTCAGGGCTGACGGCCAGACTGGATATCCAGAGATCTGGAACCGGCAGCTTTATTACTCCGATCAGGCCACCATCCTTGATAAGGTTGAGACGATCCTGGGTCACGGCAATGACATTGTTGGACTTGCCTGCAGAAAAACCCTGAAAATCGTTGACCCAGTCACTTTCGAGTTCGACAAACTGCTGATCGTCGTCAGCACGCAATAGCCCGCGTCCCTTGGTCGCATAGATGCCGCCGCCTGGAAAATCCATAGCCATGGCGGTGATGCCGACCGAAATTATGCGGTGCTGCTCTTCCCGGCCCATGCCCATCGAATTTACGGGCAGGAAATTAACACCACCCGCCTTTTGAAATATCGATGTTTTGAAAAGCCAGCCGCCGAAACACCCGACATAGAGAGTATTGTCGACAATCTGCAATACTTCGGTATCAATGGTGGAAAGACCGTTTTCAACGCCAAAGCCGGCACAGGTCATCGGATTGTCAGGGTATTCCTCAAGATCGATACAGAAGAGACCGGCCGGCGTCGCTGCCCAGATATTGCCCCACGCGTCGAAGTCGATCGCCCTGATTGCCAGGTCTTTGAGCGGTGGAAGCTGGTCTCCGATATTCAACCAGCCGGCCTGACTTTCGAGAAACAGGCCGATGCCACGGTCAGTACCTACTGCCAGCCGTCCTTTGCCGATAGCCATGCAGGTGGCATTATTGCCGGGAAGACCAGAGCGCTGATTCCAGGTCACCCAGGTCTGCGACGCAGAAAGAGTCATGCCGATCAGCAGAAACACCAGAAGCACCCGGAGAATTCTCAACCCTGTTTTTTGCATTTACTTTCCTCGCAGATTCCAGCCGTATTATCTCATCTTAGTTGAACCCCGCCATCGAGTCAAACTCAGCTCGATTGGCCCTGGTCCATTGTCACATTTGAATCCGTACTAACTTGAAACAGCCTGGATCAACGTTTTCGCAGGGATGATGTGTAAATAATTGATTTTCCAGTTCAATGTTTTCAGAGGACTGGAAAGGAATTTTGATTGATTCGCAGCCAGGTGGTGTTATATTGTCAGAATAGATCTCCAGACAAGTGAGCAAAGTATGTACCCTTTTTATAACCTGACGCTGAAGGTGCGCCGGCTGCACATGCTGCTGCCAAAGCGCGACTTTTTTACCGCCGCCGCTTTCTGGCTGGTGATTTCGCTGCTGCTGGTGGTTTTCGGCAGCCTGACTTCACCATTCGACAATCGCCTTAAGGATCTGAAGATAAAGTTCAATGCTGATTACGTCAAAGCTGCCATACCTGTTCCAATACTTCTGCTCGCCATTGACACCGAAACCCTGGCAGACGAAAAGGCACCACACAAATGGCCATGGCCTCGTGATTACTGGGCGAAGCTCCTGAAACGCATCAACGACGAAGGCAAACCCAGAGCGATCATCATCGACGTTTTTTTCCAGAAGGAACTCGGCGAAGATGAAACCGGCCTGAAACAGTTTGCCGAAGTGATCGGAGATACCGGTCGAACAGGCCTAGTAGCTCTTTATGAAGAAAGCTTTATCGGCGCCGGGCGCCAGATCAAGTTCGAACCGCCTCTAAAATCATTGAAAAACAAGGCAACCTTCTGGGGCCATGCCTGGCAGTCAGTCGATGAAGACGGCAAGGTGCGCTCGTTTCTGCTCCAGGATAAAGATGTGGACTGCCGCCACATCGTCTGGGAACTCCTGAACGTTCTGGGGTTTCCGATCGCGCATCTCGACGAGATAAAGAGCAGCAAAAATGCCCGCGCCCTTCTTGATTTCTCCGCCTCGCGCAACCTGGTAGAACAGATATCGATGAAGGAACTGCTCGAAGAAGAAGGCGCTTTTGAAATGCTGAAAGACCGGGTTGTAGTAATCGGCGCCACAGCGCAGGTTCTGCACGACATCTTTCAGTCGCCGTTCGGCCCGATTCCCGGGCCGGAAATCATCTGCAACGGTATCGTCACTCTTGGCGCCGGGCATTTCCAGCTGCTGCACGACTCCTGGCTCAGACGCCTCGTCTACTATCTGGCCGGCGCTCTGATGGCCATGTTCATCTTTTCTGACTTTCTCAAAGACAATATCCGGCAGATGATACTCTCGTGGGTGATGCTGCCTGTTTTTCTTTTCTTTTTCTCGTTTGTGCCGCTGTATCACCCGCCGGTAATTCTGACGTGGTTTGGCTATACGGTTACCGGCATTATCGTTTTCATTCTGCTGCGCTTTCTCGAGATTTCTGAATTACGGCAGCAGATACTCGAAGCCGAAATCTGCGGTACGATCCAGAAGAATTTCTTTCCCGCCGAAAACCTTGTCGACCCGCGCGGACTGACCTGCTACGGCCGCTGTATTCCACAGAAGGATGCGGGCGGCGACTTCTACGACTTTTTCAAGCTTGCCGACGGGAAAATATTCTTCATGCTCGGCGATGTAACCGGGCATGGCATTTCAGCGAGTATGATCACTACGGCGGCTAAAACCGTAGTAATTCTTGAATCGGAAAAAGAGAACTTCAACCTGCAGAATCTGCTGCAGGAAATCGGCTACACCATTTTCAGCATGACCAATAAACGCCGCATGATGTCTGCCGTAGCCGGCATCATCGATCTCGATTCCCGCAAACTGACGCTGGCCTCCGCCGGCCATCTTCCCAGCGTCATGAAAAGCGGCAACACTGCAACCGAAATTCCTTTACCCGGTTTGCCTCTCGGTACCGGCAAAAAGAAAAAGCCAATGTCAATCAAGGAAGTCGATATCCCAGAAAATGGTAAACTTTTTGTGTACTCGGATGGTATAATAGAAGGGTTGAACTGGGCGAACGAAATGCTCGGTTACGACACGTTCTACAAACTGGTTGCCGACCTGCCTGATGGCCAGAAATGCGAGAAGGATGTCGATGATCTTCTGAGCCATCTGACAGCACACGCCCAGGGGCGAAGTTTTGAGGATGACGTTACTTTGCTGATATTAGATTTTTCCAAAGGGGAGTCGGTAAAAAATGAACAGAAAATTTAAAGTTTTTGCAGTGCTTTTTTGTGCGGCAGTCGCCACTGTCATGACCGGTTGCGGCAATCAGGGTGAACCGGTGGTAAAAATAACCTCCGCCAAAGGTCAGGTCACCACCAGACAGGGCAGCGCTGAAAGTTTTGCCACCGCAGCCCCCGAACAGCAGCTGCGCTCTGGCGACGCCATCAAGACCGGCGATGAATCAAACGCCGAACTCGAACTCATCAACGACAAGAGCCAGATTCGCCTCAGCAACAATACCTTTCTCGAAATTCAGAATTTCACCGAGAAACAGCTGAAGCAGATGAGCGGTATCGCCATCTATAAAATTTCGCCGCAGAACCGCGCCCTCAAGATTCAGACCCCGCAGGGCATGGCAACCGTTCTTGGTACCCGACTGCGCATCGACGCCACTGAAAACGAAACTGTCGTCAGCGTCGAAGAAGGCAAGGTCGGCTTTTCCAAGAAGGCCGGCCATCAGGTTGTAATCGACGGCGGCATGAAATATTCAACCACTTTCACAGACGATACCGCCAAGCCAATCGACCCGTTCGAACTCGAAAAGACCTTCAACGGCGAAGATCTTAAACCTGTCATCAATCCAAGATAATCAGCCGAAAAAACAGCCGCAGGCAAATGAAGCCGGCGGCTGTTTTTTTTATAGCGAAAAAGGTATAATACAGCGAATTATTCAACCGGAGACCCGACCAACATGCAGAGGAACTTGCTACTGGCACTATTGATGATTCTTTTCAGCTGCTGCTGCTTTGCCGATTCCGAAACAAGACCGGCAACCGAAGCTGAGAAACAGTTTTTCAACCGGGCCGTTGAAACATGTACAAAAGCGGTCAGCAACGTCACCACCTGGGAAAAAATAGACGAATCAGGCCATGATGCTGAAGAATTTGCCAGACTGACGGTGGGCAGCGAAAATGCGCCACTGACATATCATTACTATATTGAATGGGCTGACCAGGCAAGAATTGACAAAGCGAACGCCGAAATGAGCGCTGTGCTGGCTACACAGGCAACCGGCCTGCAGCTGACCTGCGAAGAAGTCGACACGAAACAGCTCGAAGTTATAGCCGAGCAGATTGCAGCAGCGGCAAACGCCGGCAATGCTTCCGAAGTGGAAAGATTGAATCGGCAGGCAGAACAGATCGCAGCCGAAAACGACAGAATTTTTTCCGAATCTGACCGGGCAGCACGGGAAGCTATTGAAAAGCTGGCGGCCCGCGATGCCAGAGTAGTGATCAGGATCGGCATCAACCAGTTCTACCAGGGTTTCGACGCTGAACCGGTCGCTGGCAATCTTGCCGATGGCACATCATTCTATCGCGTTGAAAACAGCAGGCTGTACAATGAAAGCTGGGTAGAAGGCACAACTTATGTCGCCTTTGGCAACAACTGGAAAAGCATGCGCGACGACGCCGGCCCGAGCCTTGAAAGGCCCGAGGAACCCGGTCGTTTGCCCACAGATGTTCAGACTGTGGTGATCGCAGTCGAAGCTGAACAACAGCGGGCACTCAGCATTCTCAATCAGATGAATATCAATAGTCTGCAAGACCTGATAAGATAATATGGCGGATCAGCAGAAAAGTATGGCACTCAAATGGGATCAATCGCTCAGTGTTGAATGCGAACTTATCGACAATCAGCATCGAGAGCTCATCAATCTGGTCAATGAGCTTGAAAGTTCAATCAGCACGGGTCTTTCGTCTGAATTACTCGGCAGATCACTCAAATTTATCGTGAACTACACCAGATATCATTTTTCGGCAGAAGAAGAATTGATGAAATCTATCGGGTATCAGGAACTTAATCGCCACAAGCAGATTCATGACGACCTGATCCAGAAAGTCATCGACATTCTCAAGCTGATGAAAGAAGGTCACGACCCGGACTTTCTCGATCTGGTAAACTACTTTATCACCTGGGTTAAGAAACATGTCATGGAAGAAGACCAGAAAATCGGACATTTCTGGCGCCAAAGAAACAATGGAGCGGCAAATATGGAATTAAAAACAAAATCAGTGACCGAAAGACGTGCCAGCATATTGCCAAGGTTGGACAAACTCAAGGAACTCTTTAGAATGAAACTGATCGAAATCGACGATTTCAAGGCCAAAAAAATAAACCTTTTTGAAAGCATTTTCGTCGAACTGGGAGTTAACAAGATTTCCGAAGGTATTTCCGACCTCGATCATTTCCTCAGGCATGATGTAATCAGCAGCAAGGAAATGAACGCTATCATCGCTTCGTATCTGGCAAAGCTCGACCTTGAAAAAGATCTGGATATGATCCCGGAAATAGAAGACAAGCTGATCTTCGTCAGGCTGTTCCGTGAACATGAAATAATCAACGAAGATAAATTCGTTGAACTGAAAACCAGAATTCTCACCGCCATCTGATCGACGGATCAGACACAGAAAAAACCGCCTGCGGGGGATGCAGGCGGTTGACATATATGGCAAGCATCTTGCGATGCTTCGAGAACATCAGGAGAGCATCAGAAAGGCCAGAAATTGTTGTCTGCCCAGATTCGTTCGCTGATAATGCGATCGATCTCGAGCAACTGATGCAGGTGAGCTCTTTCCCAGCGGGAGAGCCAGGCATAAAGTTTCTTTTCTTCGGCATCGACAGCCGATTCAGCCCGTTCCGAATAGATTTTCACCGCACGCTCTTCCATGGAAATTGCGGCTGAAATCGCTGCCGATTCATAGTCGGCACCATTGATTTTGCTGATGATCTCCTGATTCAGAACCTGGTCGGCAGCAGCTCGGATATCGACTGATTCGTCGAAACTGCCGGATTCAAATCTGCCGCGCTCTTTCATCGCCTTGTATTGCTTGAGCAGGGCATGAATATGGCCTTGTTCTTCTTCGGCCATGGTTTCGAAGAACTCACGAACGGAAGCATGCTGTGTATGTTCTGCGACTTTGCTGTAAAATGATTTGCCCCGCTTTTCAAGTAACAGAGCCTGTTTTATAACTTCAAGCGAACGTTCGACGCTCATGTAGGCCTCCATAAAAAATTTGCATCATTTGTACTAATAATATAAAGCTGCAAAGCAAACGCAACCTGAATTTTCTACCTCCACCGCACCGGGCAATGCAAAAAAGCCAGGCGGCATAAAAAAATGCAGGAAACTATTTTGCCACGCCCGGCCATTCCCTTCCTTTGCCAAGCTCAGGAACAGCTCGAGGCAGTGCGTCAGATCATTTCGACCAGAGGCAGCGAGAACAACTTCAGGCCTTCTCTGAGAACGCCCTTGCGGTATTCGCGCACCCAAGCCTTCACCTGGGCTGCTTTTTCAGGCTGCACCGCGATCATGAACATGCTGTTTTCTCCTGGCCAGGTTTCGTTGTTCAATCTGGTGCCGCCACCGCTTCCGGAGCCTTCGGCTTCTGGAATATGAGTAAAACCCGTGATATTGAGACTTTCGAGAAGTTGATTAACTTCATCCTGCAGCGTGGCGCTGCACACGATAATCAGAAATTCCATACTTTTTTCTCCATCAGGCTGGGTGATTAGCCGGTACAAGCCACCGGCTGAACAGTGCATACAGAACCGGCATCAGAAACAGAGTCATCAGGGTTGAAACCGCCAGGCCGCCGATAACGCTCATACCCATCGGCACCCAGATTTCCGATCCTTCACCGGTTGACATGGCCATTGGCAGCATACCGAGAATCGTCGTAGTCGTGGTTGAGAGAATTGGGCGCAGACGGCTCTTGCCGGCAGTAATCAAAGCGTTGCGCAGACCGGTTTTTCGTGCAACGAGAATGTTGATGTAGCTGATCAGAACGATACCGTTGTTGACGACGATACCGATCAGAATCAGAAACGCTAGCAGCGAGACGGTAGATATGCGCAGACCAGCGGTCAGCAGAAAGACAACCGCACCGATGAAACCGAACGGAATGCTCAGGGCAATGATGAAAGGTGCCAGCAGAGATTCAAACTGCGACGCCATGACCATATAGACAAGAATGCAGCCCAGGGCGCCTGCCTCGAGAAGAACCATGAAGGACTCACGGCGCTGCTTTTCGTTACCGGCGAATTTCCATGAGAAGCCCGGCGGAATTGGCATCGATTCGATGATTTTTTTTGCATCTTCGGCAACATCGCCCGAACCGCGCCCGTAAACCTGCCCGGTGACCTGGATGTAGCGTTCCTGCTCGTTGCGGGAAACGCTGGTCGGGCCAAGTTCGTTCTTGATGCGGGCGATATTGTCGAGCCTGATGGTCTGCCCTGTTGGAGTCATCAACGGAACATGAGCAAGATCTTCGACTTTGTCGCGGTCTTCAGGGCGCAACCTGACGACGATGTCGTATTCATCGCCACCTTCCTGGTATTTGACGGTGCTGTCACCGCTGATATAGGTTTCAACGGTATTACCAATATCTGAAACATTCAGACCAAGGGTAGCAGCTTTTTCACGGTCAATTTCGACCTGAAGTTCCGGCTGCGCAAGGTCCTGGCCGATATCAAGGTCGGCAAGCCCCGGAATGGCAGCCAGTTTTTCTTTGAGCTGATTAGCCCAATCAAGGCCTGTCTTCAGATCGTAACCGTAGAGATTCAGGGTAAAACCTGCACCACCCTGACCCATCATATTCGAAAGCGGATCGCCGGCGTCAAAAGTAACCTTGATGCCCGGAATCTTTTCAATGAAAGGTCTAATTTCAGATATGATCTGTTTGACATTGCGCTGACGCAAATCTTTTGAGACAAGCATCAGACTGACCTGGCCCGAGTAGGAGAAGTTTTTCGAACCCGACATGGCGCCGCCCTGACCATCAGCTTTACCATAGCGCACTACCAGAGTCTTGAGTTCAGGTACTTTTTCTTTGACTATCTGGGCGATCTGCTGACCAAACTGGCCCGTCACCTCATAGCGCGTCCCGGCAGGCAATTCGTATTTAATGGTGATGCGTGCCTGATCCTGGTCCGGCATGAAATCCACGCCCACCATCTTTATCAGCCCCAATGAAAGAACAAATACTGTGCAAAGCACACCTACGGTTTTCCATGGGTGGTTCAACATCGCATTCAGCGCCTTACCATATTTGTTTTCGACTTTATCGAGAAGCTCGAACTTTTTCTCGACCAACTGATTGTTTTCAACTTTTGCAGGGCTGAGAATCTTCGAGCACATCATCGGTGTCAGCATCAAAGCCGAGATAAGAGAAGCGGTCAGCGCCATGGTAATGATCATCGCCAACTGCCCGAACATGATGTTGGTCAAACCCGAGGTAAAGATAATCGGCAGGAAAATTACGATGGTGGTCAAGGTTGAAGCCATGACCGATGTTCCCATTTCAATAGCGCCCGATATGGCAGCTTCCCGCGTTTTAACTCCACGATCGAGATAACGTTTGATGTTGTCGAGAATAACGATCGAGTTGTCGACGACCATACCGATGGCGATCGCCAGACTCGAAAGCGAAATCTGGTTCAGAGTATAGTCTGCCAGATACATCAGCAGAAACGTGATGATAAGAGAAGTTGGAATGGTGGTGGCAATGATGAAACTGCCTCTGATGTCGCGCAAAAAGAAGAAAATGACGAAAAAGACCGCTACCCCACCGAGCAAAACCGAGTTGCTCAGGTTTTTAATGGTGCTTTTAATGAAATCGGATGTATCCATAAAAATCTCGAGTTTCACATCCGGCGGCAGTTGCGACTGAATTTCGGGCAGCGCTTCACGCACTGCACGGGCAACAGCGACAGTATTGGCACCTGATTGCTTCTGCACCATAATCCCAAAACCACGCTTGCCATTGATAAAAAACTCGTTCGACTTTTCTAGAAACCCATCCTTGATTTCGGCTACGTCACCAAGTCTGACAACCCCAGGGCGGGTTGCCACGACTACCGATTTCAGATCATCGACACGCTGAAATTTTCCGGGTGTGCGGGCCAGATATTCAAGTTGCCCCTGCTTGATGTTACCACCGGGGTTGTCGACGTTCTGATTTCTGAGAAGATTGACTATCTGTGAACCGGTCAAACCAGTCGCCTGCACCCGTTCGCGATCGAGATTAACCAGAACGCCACGCTTGTCGCCGCCAATCTTTATGGCCGTGGCTACCCCGGTAATGCGTTTGAGCGAATCGATTACTTTTCTGTCGACGATCTTGTCGAGTTTTTCCCAGCTCTCTTCGCCGGTTGCCGAGATCATGACGACCGGAATCATCGAAGTATTGAACTTGAAAATATAGGGTTTGTCGGCATTGTCGGGTAACCGTCTCGATACCAGATCGAGCTTGTCGCGAATATCGTTTGTTGCCTCACCAAGATCGATACCCCAGTCGAATTTGACTGTGACCATCGAAAGGCCTTCCATCGATGTCGAGGTGATTTCATCGACGTTCTCGACTGTTGAAACACTCTCTTCGATGGGCTCGGTAATACTTGATTCAACTTCCTGCGGGCCACAACCAGTATAGGTTGTAATGATCGAAACCGTTGGAATTTCAAAATCGGGCATCAGATCGACACCAAGCTGGGTCCATGAGAATGCCCCAAGCAGGATGGCGGCCAGAAAAAACATGCTGGTCGTAACCGGCCACTTTACACCAAATACTGAAAGGTTCATTTATCACCCTCCATAAGTACCGGCTTGACTTTGACTCCGGTTCTCACAAGTTCTGCACCCTGAGTCACGATCAGATCGCCTGCCTGCAGCCCTTCGAGTATCTGAGCTCTGGTGCCCTGAACGATGCCAACTTTGACCGGTTTGCGTATCGCCATTCCCTCGCCGGTCACGGTAATGACCGCCATCTGACCGTTATGATTGAGCAGGGCATCCTTCGGCATTACCACCGCATTTCTCGCCGTTGCCAGAAACAGATTGATGGTTGCGAACATGCCGGAACGCAGGACTATTTCAGGGTTTTCCAGAACTACTTCGAACTGGCCGGTGCGGGTTTTTGAAGTGATGGCAGGGTAAACTTTTTCGACGGTACCTTTGAAATCACGGTCGAAAGTATCGACTCTGACAGCGGCCCCGGTTTCTCCAGCCTGAAGCTGCATCAAATCCTTTTCGACCAGACTGCCGATGACCTTGACCTTGTTCATCTGCTCGAGCCTGAAAACAGGCTGGGCGGCATTGGCCATGGCACCGGCATCGAGAGCACGCATTGTGATGATTCCAGAGAATGGAGCCTTGATAAAGGCATTTTCGCGTTGCACCTCAGCGGCGTGCAGATTTGACGTTGCCTGTATCAACTGGGCTTCTCTGACTTTGAGAGTTACCCTGTTGCTCTGAATACCGTCTTCTGCCTGCCTTATGCTTGATTCGGCAGCCACCAGCTGGGCCTGTGCAGCATCATGTTGGGCGATAACGTCATCGAGCTGCTGTTGGGAAACAGCTCCTTCCTTGAACAGTTGTTCATAACGTTTTCGGGTGGCGGTCAGGTTGGTAACCTGCGCTTTGACAGCCGAGGCCTGTGCTTTTGCAGAAACCACAGCCGATTCAGAAGTTTTCAACAATACCGCCTGCACTTCGACAGACGAGCGGGCAACCGACTCGGCGGCCTTCGCCTGTTCAAGCTGGGCATCGAGAATGCGGTGGTCGATTTCGGCAAGAATATCGCCGGCAGTAACCATCGAGCTTTCACTGACATTGATCTTGATTATTTCCCCACCAATTTTGGGGTAGATATCGGCACCCTGGTAAGGCAGTATTTCGCCGGAAGTCTGTAACTGCTGGCTGATATCGGCAGTGGCAACTTTTTGCACCAGAACCGGCTGCAGCTTCGCATCATCGACAACACCAGCCGGGATAGCGGCAACCTGCTGTGAAGAAGCCGCTTCACCAGCGGCAAAAATACTGTCGACACCTGAAATCGCCGCCGAAGAGGCCAGTAGAGAGGCCAGAAGCAGAACCCGCGAAACTTGTTTCCGTTCGGAGAGATTTAACATAGTGCTGTGAACTCCTTCTTATCGTTGTTTCGATTCGGCCATGAGATAACGCCCGATCTGCCCGGTTGCAAGCCGGTAAGAAGAGAGAGCGTGATGATAGCTGAAAATTGCCTGCAGATACTGCAGACGGGTTGCAAGATAGGCATTTTCGGCATCAAACAGTTCAACCTGGGTAAACAGGCCGTTGGTATATCTGACACCGGCCAGGCGCAGGGCTTCTTCTGCCTGCTTGACCGCCTGTTCCTGGGCGACGACTACTTCTTTGGCGGTTTCGATGTTGAGATAGGCTTTGCGAATCTCGATATCCGCCTGAACGATTGCCTGTGCAAGAGCATTTTCGGCAATGGCGAGTCTGGCATTGGCTTCCTTGAGCAGACCCTTGCGTTTGCCACCATCACTCAAAGTGAAGTTGGCAACGACACCGGCTTTCCAGTAACCCTTTCGATCATAGGTAAGCGACTTCGACGAAGGATCCTGAACGCCACTCTGGCCAAAAACACTGATGACCGGCTGATTTTCGCTGCGGGCTCCGGCGATTGACTGCCGGGCCAGCTGCACCTGCAATTTTTTGATGCGCAGATCTTCGCGCAAATCTACCGCTGCTGATGCGTCTTTAACCGGGTCGATGATAACATCGATCATTCTCAGACGATCGGCAGTCGATATCTGTGTGTTGGCCGGCAGATCGAGAAAATTCAAAAGATCGAGACAGGCCAGTTCGGTAGAATTGGTCTTCTTGCGCAAATCGCTGCGGGCCTGGGCAAGACGCACATCTGCCCTGAGAACTTCAAACTGTGAAGCCTGTTTATGGCGGAATCTCGCTGCGACCAGATCATGATGCGCCATGGCGAGTTCCAGATCCTTCTGGCCTACCAGTTCGGTTTCGGCGGCAAACAGCCACGACAGCCAGCGCAGGGTTGTTTCTAAAAGAATACTCTGCTGGGTAAGGACATGACTGGCTGAAGCTACAGAACGGCCGATTCGCGCCGACTTGAGAGCCGACCTGTCTTTGCCGCTCAAAAACAGTGGCTGCGAAACCTCAAAATACGCCGCTTCGGTATCTTCTTTTCCCATCTTGCTTCCAGCTGCATTACGGGCGACATCGTCAACTCTGGTATGAGAAAAATTACCGGAAAGCTTTGCCCCCAGAACTGAGCGCGCCTGGATCACCTGAGCATTGGCAGTTTCAACCTGCTGCTCCGAGCCAGCTATAGAACGGTTTCGCTGCAATGCCAGGCGCAGTACTGCGCCAAGATGAGTATCATTGAGAATGTAAGTGCCTGAAGCATCAGTTTCCAGTATCGGAAGTGCATTTTCTCTTTCCCAGAACTGCTTCAGCGTGATCTTTTCGGGCAGGCCGGGTACACCGCTGGCAATTTCTTCTGTAGAAGAGGCAATTGCAGTGCTGTCTGTAATTTCCTCGAGCAATGCGGTTTCACTGCCGACAATTCCCGATGCGTCATCTTGAGCCGAAACCGGGCACAGGGCAAGCACCAGAAATAGGACACCGTTTAGTAGACCAGATTTGAATCTTTGCGCTGACATTGCTGTTTCTCCCTTGTGACTGTCAACTGGCATTCTCGAACTCGCGAGCGCCAAAAAACCGCAAAATACTTTTGCACAGGCTGTCCTGCTGCATAATCGGCTCTTTAAAAAATGAAAAGGTCATATTGAGCTCAAAAATCTTGTCGAAAATGATCGCCATCTGACCGGCAGTAAGATGGCTGGCAAGAATGCCGGAATCGATTGCCTTTTGAAAAAATACCGCCATCTGGGCTACTGACTTTCTGAAACGACCTGTAAGACGCTGGAATTCGGCTTCGCTAAGTTTCAACTGAGGTCCAAGCGTCATCAACTGATGAACCAGAGGCCCCTTTTCTTTTATGTTCACGTATTTCACATCTATCAGCTTTTCGAGCGTCTGTGAGAATGGTTCGCCGGCACCGATTATGTCTTCGATTTTCTGTTCGATGACCGGCGCATCGTGAATCAGACACTGAACGAACAATTCATCTTTGCTTTTGAAATACGTGTAGATCGTGCCTTTGCCGACACCGGCCCGTTCAGCCACTGCTTCAAGTTTCACATCATGGAAACTCTTCTCGGAAAACAATGCTGTTGCGGCCTCCAGCAAGCCAAGCATCTTGTCTGGCTTCTTTTTCTGCATTTCTGCCTCCTTATGCTGTGTTAAAAAGATGTCATCACGGCAGGAAATTTAAAACCGACCCGCGGGTCAATCTCGACTGACCGGTCAGTCATTTATACAGCCGCGCCGATGCCAAGTCAAGTCAATAGCAAAAAAATCTTTATAAATCCCATACAATGGGAAAGAATGCATCATCACCTGACTCAATAATTCCAGGGCACAGACTTCTCAGAAAAACTCGGAAGTGGTATGCTGATTGAAAATCAGTCGAGGGAGATCGGCCGTGGCAAACCAGACAGAATCGGCAAGAACAACTATGGACACCCAGTCAATCGAGCAGATTTGTCGTGGATTGAAGATTATGGAATCATCAGCAGATCGGCTTTCTCAGGACTTTATCTCGATTCTGGCCCGACTCGAAGACTCTGAGATTCAAAAAAGACTGCTCAAGGATCTAATTGAAAAATACGTCGATCTCGAGAAACGAGTCGATAGCCTGCTGCGCAACACGCTTCCAGCATGCGTCGCCGAAGAAATCAAATTCAATGGCAATTACCCTACCAGAGAGTTTTTCGGAACCATCTTCTTTTCTGATTGCGCGGGCTTCACGAGACTGGCAGAACAAATGCCGCAAGAACAGCTGATTCAGCGCCTCGACATTCTCTTTTCCGGTATGGACGACATCGTCAGGCGCTATGATGGCACAAAAATCAAGACCATCGGTGATTCCTACATGGCAGTATTCGGCGCTCCGATTCAATCAGAGCAGCATGCCAGACTGGCGGTCGAAACAGCTTTAGACACAGTGAATTATCTAAACGAATTCAATTCTGGCCAGCCTTTGCCGATTGAAATGCGCATAGGGATCCACTCAGGTTCGTTCATGGGAGGAGTGGTAGGAAAAGACCGAATGCAGTTCGATATTTTTGGCGACAACGTCAACATTGCTTCAAGGTTCGAATCATCAGGACAAAAAGGCCGGATCAATATATCGGAAGAAACTTACCGGCTGGTTAAAAACTGGTTTGCTTGTGAGGCCCGGGGTGAAATATCCCTGAAAAACAAGAACCCGATGCAGGCTTTCTTCGTTGAGCACCGCATTTAATCACGATTGTGAGGTAACCTGAATGAACAGAATCAGCTATAACAAGCCGATAATGGTTGCAGAAGGAATTTTCTGGACCGGCGTCTATGATCCAGAGACAAATCTGCACTGCAATTCCTATATTCTGGTGGAAAATGACCGGGCCCTGGTGATCGATGGTGGCAGCCGCCCGGATTTTGCCGCCACAATGATGAAAATTCTTCAGGCCGGTATTCGACCCCAAAACATTGCCGGCCTGATTTATCAGCACTATGATCCTGACTTATGTGGCTCCTTGTCAAATTTTATCGACCTCTGCGACAACCCGGAACTGAAAATTTACTCAAAAGCAAGTAACAATCTGTTTCTCCGTCACTATTTCGAGAAAAGCCATCACCACAAACTGGTCGATATCAACGGCTTGAATTACGAGTTGTCGCTGGGCAACCGCAAACTAAAATTTATCAGGACACCCTACACCCATTCGGCTGGCAGTTTTGTAACGCTTGACGAACGCACCGGCACTCTCTTCACCAGCGATCTCTTCGGAAGTTTTGCCTCAAAGTGGGATCTTTTTCTCGAACTCACCGATGAATGCCACAACTGCAGCAATTTCACGCAATGCCCCAATCACAGCAGCTATTGCCCACTCCCCGAACTTATCGACTTTCATAAGCATGTAATGCCATGCTCCAAAGCTCTTTCCCATGCAATGGGGTTGATCGAGGCCATTCCGGTAAAAACTATTGCCCCACAGCATGGAAGTATAATAAACAAACAACGTGACATAACCAGCATCATTGCCTTATTGAAAAATCTCCAGGGAGTCGGCATCGACTCAATAGCCTGAAATTCTGAACCTGAACTGCCAGCAAAGGAGAATACATGACTGTAAACAATGATCTGATAGATCTCATCAAGGCATTCATAGAAAACGAAAAGGCTCTCGCCGCATATTACGCTGCATGCATGGAAAAATTCCCAGAGAATGCTGAAAAATGGCAAATTCTCAAGCGCGAAGAAGAATATCACACCCAGGTTTTTCAGAATATTCTCGTTTCTGCAACCGAGCATCCAGACCAATGGCGTATCGGAAACTTTTTTGCTCAGACGGTAAGACTGGTCTGCAAGTCGGTAAAAGACAAAACTGAAGAATTGAAGCAGGGCAAGTTGAACCCCCGATACGCGATTAATTTTATTGCCGACGTCGAGCAATCACTCATTGAAAGCAACATTTCCAAATCATTTTCGACCGGGTTGCAGGATTTTCAGGATCTTCTCACAAGAGTTCAGAATGAAACCATCGGACACAAACAACTTCTTCTCAGCTTACGGAATTAACCAGATCAATATGGTCACCCAACTTTTCTGATGCCAACCTTATCACAATTATTTCTGACTTTCTTCAAAATTGGTATGTTCACACTGGGCGGCGGTTATGCCATGATTCCGCTGATTCAGCGCGAAATCGTCGAAAAGCGCCGTTGGGTCGCCGAATCGGAGTTTTATGAACTTCTGGCTCTGGCGCAGTCATCACCGGGGCCTGTAGCTGTAAACGCCTCGGTCTTCGTCGGTTACAAAACCCGCGGACTGCCCGGCAGTCTGGTTGCCACGCTCGGAACCACTTTGCCATCTTTTCTGATCATACTGTTGATAGCCGCCTGGCTTGTCGACTACCGCAGCAACCTTTACGTCGAAGCCTTTTTCAAAGGTGTCAGGCCTGCGGTGGTCGCCATGATCGCAGCGCCACTCTATTCGCTGGCCAGGGCCATGGAAATAGGCCGCTACGGTCTGTGCATCTCAGCTGCAGTCGCTCTGCTGGTAGCTTTTGCCGGGGTTTCGCCGGCCGTCCTGATCGCTATTACTGCTGCGGCCGGCCTGATAACAGGTCTGACCCGCAAACCACGCCCAGAAAAAACGGAGGTATGATGCAGGTCTATCTGTCGCTGTTCATCTCATTCTTCAAAATAGGCCTGTTCGGCTTTGGCGGTGGCTATGCCATGCTGCCTCTGATTCAGCATGAAGTTGTAGCAGCACCGCATAACTGGCTCAGCATGCCAGATTTTATGGATATCATCGCAATTTCCCAGATGACTCCGGGGCCAATAGCAATCAACAGCGCCACCTACGTTGGCTATACAGTGACCGGCAATATCTGGGGTTCGATGATTGCTACTTTCGCAGTCTGCCTGCCGCCAATGATTATCATGCTGATGATCTCGAAGTTCTACCTCAAGTTTCGCGACAACCACTACATGGATATGGTCTTCTCGGGGTTGAAGCCTGCCATTATCGGCCTGATCGCCGCAGCTGCCATAACGCTGATGAATTCGCACAACTTTATCGATTACCGGAGCGGCCTGATTTTTGCAGCCGTATTCATTGCAACCATTTATAAAATCGACCCGATAAAATTGATTCTGGTGACCGGAATAACCGGAATCATTCTCTATTAACAGGCATTGATTCAGATGGCAAAAAAACTTCGTCAACCGAAAACCTGAAGCCCGCATTGGGAAAAGGGCCATCACCGTCAATATAATTGAGCGGGCCCTGGTTGCAGATCAGAAGCAGCATTTGATCATAACCGCCTGGCAGATCGATGGTTTTCTGCATCTGGTTATTCGTGGTCGGCAACCAGACTACTTCAGGAGCCTGATTACCAGACGAATCCGTTAAAGCAAGGCCAAGCCAGAATTGGTTAATGCCTTTGCAGGTCGATACGGTCCTGCCGGCGAAAGAAATTTGCAACATCGGCTGTTTATCAGGTTTGAGTCCAAAAGCATAACCGGCCGCAGACCACATACTGACCCGACCTGAAGCTCCACCCCGGGTTTCAGGAAATCTTTGACGCGCTGGAACTGCATTCTGTTCATATTCTGACAACCCTCTGCTGACGAAAGGGCTGAACTGATAGAGATGCCGATCATCATATGCGGCATGAATAAAAAGCGCTGCACAGAAATCGCGAAAAACACCTTCGAAAGTAAGGCCGCAACCAGCCTCAATCAATGCCTGCCTCAGTCCACGATCGCCAGCCTGACGATTTTCGACGATTTTGTGAATCAGCTTAACCCGGCTTTTTTTTTCAAGTTCAGGTCGGTTGAACAGGTAATCGAAAAATAGAAAAACATGACCGTAATTGGCGTAATCGCGGGCGTCTTCCCAATCGAAAAGGTTGCGATCCGGGTTGAGAAAAAATTGCGCCGCCGTCCATGGCATATGGTTGAAAAGACTTGAAGCGAATTCTGACAGCCCTTCTTCAACCCAATAAGTCTCGCTGTCATCGTGATACCAGTGAATCATGTGCTGCAGCTCATGAGCTACGAGATGGCCCATGAAATCATCGAGATCTTCAAGGCGCTCGATCGATAGATAGAGCATTTCGCGCTGATTGCTGCCCGGGTCTTCTTCAACGTTGCTTTCATCACCTGGATAAAACAGTCCGTCTGACCCCTGCATACCGCGCAGCAACAGCAGCGTGATGCGCGGATCACCATCAACGCCAGGGTTCCATTCTGAGCCGAAAGTGGCAACCGTGCGCGGATAAATGTGCTGATCAAAAGTTCGGGCAATACGCTGCAGTCTGGGCAATGCCACATCCTGCCCCAGTTCAAGAAAAACGAGACAATGCGCGCCGACCACTTTCAAGACGGCAGCCAACGGCCGCTTATTTTCGCCACCAGCCTTATCGACCTTGAAGATAACTACAGCGCCGACTTTTGCTTCAGGCAATGCGATATTTGCCGAAATTACTTGCTTAGCCGGCACCCGTTGCACATTCGGCCGGCGAATGCCGCGAACCGCCTCACGCAGCTTTAACGCAGCGGTTCGGTCGTCGACCTTTCCGCCAGCCGTTCTGATAACGGCAAGTTTTGTCTGAGCCGGGTCGGCCGTCACACATGATGACCCCAGCAACAGCATGATGAATGCCAGTCGGGTAGCTTGTCGGCATAATGTTTGCATCTGAGTGATTATAGTATCATTGCGACGAAAACAAAATCAAAGGTGCTTCATTTTTCAGGCATTCTGAGTTCTGATCAAAGAAAAACCGCCCCGGTTTTCCGGGGCGGTCTGTTAATTATATATTATTCGCTGTATTCGGCAACCTTGATGGCGGCCAGGGGGTATTTCGGCGGATTGGCGGGCAATACTTCGCCTTTGACCTTGATGGTTTTGCCACCGAGGGTTTCGAGTTTCGGGAACAGGTCTTTGGTATCTTTGCCGGGGATCAGTCTGTAAACGGTTTCACCAACGGTGAGCAGAACGGTTTTGTGCTTTTCGCCCTTGCTTTCGTCAGCATCCTTCACTTCGAGAACGCCTGATACTTCGATGGCTTCGAGAGGTTTCTTCTCTTCATCGCCGGCAGGTTTGGCAGCTTCTTCAGTTACGGCCGGAGTCGGCTGGGTAGCGTCGATTACGGTTGCATCAGCAGCCGGAGCCGGAGCGGCGGCGGGAGCATCTTCAGCGCGCAGAGCGGCGCCGAGGCCAAGTACCATACAAACTGCCAGAGCCAGACCAAAAAATTTCTTCATTTTAAAATTCCTCCTGTTGGAATATGCCGCGATTATACTGCCAAAAAAGCAAAAAGCAAACTTTTTCGTAGATTTCACAGTTTATCTAAAAGCGACCGCGCCGCCATGCAGGGCATGGCGGCGCGGCAACAGTTCAGATATCAGCGGCCGCCGGCAAAACTGCGATCTTCACGGCGCTGTTTCTTTGGCGCAGACTGGCCGGATTTGCGGGCTGGCATCGGCCAGGCAGACTTTCTTTCTTTGCTGCCAGCCTTTTCAGAACCGCGAAATTTTCTGGTTTTTTCAGTCTTTTCGACTCTTTCAGTTCTATCGGTTCTTTCCGGTCTTTGAGTTTTTTCAGAGCGATCCGATCTTTCCGGGCGCTCTGCTTTTTCAAAACGTTCTGATCGGTCAGGTCTTCTGCGGCTTTCGGCAAGAACCTGGCGACTCGGAAACGGAGCCGGCCGCAGAGTTTTCACCGGAGCCTGTTCTTCTGCACGCACTGGAGTTTCACGCTGGCCGTTGTCGAGCGAAATCTCGAGCTGACGCCGGCAGATCCAGGCGGTTTTAAGTTTGCGAATCATTTCTTCGGGCATTCCCTGGGGCAGATCGACAGTGCTGTATTCGTCATAAAGTCTGATACGACCGATATATTTGCTGGCCATGCCGGTTTCGCCTGAGATAGCACCGACAATGTGACCTGGCTGAACACCGTGTGCCTTGCCAACTTCGATGCGATATCTTTCCATGCCTTCTTCCTGTTCTTCGTCGTCGCGTCGGGCGCTGCGACCGCGGCCAGGAGCTGGTTTGCGACCAAAGGTTTCCGGAATGAATTCACGGAAAGGAGCGGTTTCGACGCGCTGAGTTTCAGGTTTAACCTGCAGCAGCAGAGGCTTGTCACCCTGATACATTCGGGCGGTGGCAGCAGCGATTTCAATCGGGTCAGCCTGGTTTTCGGCACAATATTGTTCCACAAGTTCCTTGAACATCTGCAGATCAGGGCTGGTCATGGCTTCTTTGATACGGTTTTTAAAGGCTTCGATACGCTTCTGATTGATAAAATCAGCGGTTGGCAGCTTCATCGGCTCAATGGTCTGGCGGGTGGCCTTTTCGATAATCTGCAGCAGTCGGCGCTGGCGCGGCGAAACGAAAATGATGGCTTCGCCACTTCGACCGGCGCGACCGGTTCTGCCGATGCGATGTACATAAGTTTCTGGATCATGGGGAGCATCATAGTTGATGACATGGCTGATCCGTTCGACATCGAGGCCACGGGCTGCGACATCGGTGGCGACGATGATATTGAGCTTGCCGGCTTTCAGCTGTTCGATGATGCGTTCACGCTGGTTCTGAGGAATGTCGCCGTTGAGGGCAGCGGCGGCAAAACCACGACCCATAAGCTGTTCAGCAACTTCGATAGTATCGATTTTGGTTTTAACGAAGATGAGAATTGCATCGTAAGGCTCGGCTTCAAGAATGCGCGACAGAGCATCGAGCTTGTTGATGCCGGTAACCTGCCAGAAACGCTGACGGGTTGCTTCTACAGTGGCTGTTTTTTCTCTGATCGTGATTTCTTCAGGTTTATTGAGAAATCGGCGGGAAATTGCACGGATGTCAGGTGGCATGGTTGCCGAAAACATGGCGATCTGCCGATCTTCGGGGGCACGTTCAAGAATCCATTCAACGTCTTCCTTAAAACCCATGCGCAGCATTTCGTCGGCTTCGTCGAGAACCAGAATCCTGACGGCATCAAGATTGAGAGTGCCACGTTCGATGTGATCCATGACCCGGCCCGGAGTACCAACGACAATGTGCACACCGCGACTGAGTGAACGCAGCTGGCCGCCGTATTCCTGACCACCGTAAACGGCGAGGGTTTTCAGGCCCTTGAGATGGGCGGAATATTTTTTGAAAGCTTCGCAGACCTGCAGGGCCAGTTCGCGGGTTGGCGCCAGAATCAGAGCCTGGGGTTCGTGGCGGTCAACTTCGATCTTTTCGAGAACCGGAAGTGCAAACGCAGCAGTTTTGCCGGTGCCGGTCTGGGCCTGACCGACTACATCGCGACCGGTTTTCAGAACCGGTATCATGGCAGCCTGAATCGGCGTCGGGTTCTCGTATCCTGAATCGACGAGAGCCTTTAAAATCGGTTCGGTAAGACCAAGATTGGCGAAATTGGAGATCTGTTCGAAATCGTAACTCATTATAAGTGTGTTCCTTTGCATTGATAAGAGCCGAAAAAAACTAATCAGCGAATGACAAACCACTGCTCCGGTTCGATGATAATCGGTGCAGATGCCCGGCTGAACGATGTCAGATTTTTTCACGCACAGGCCGCAAAACGGCGCGGAAACCGGTCACCTGACCGGCAGAAAACCCTGTGCATTTTTACCCAACCCCACGGGCATACGCAAAGGGTATTTTTTAAAATATCATAAAAGCAACAAAATTACCAGACAAATTTACAACATCGAAAAAATTCTGCAAATTTTTCGCCCGAAAACACACAAAGCCGATCGGATGGGTTGAGGATTTCCGGCTTTGAAAGTAAACTTAAAGCAAAGACATGCAAATAACCAAAGAGCGATTTCTGATGCTGGTTGGGGCAATGGTGCTGCTGGCAGGCTTTCTGGCCTGGCAGGTGCGCGGCATTCCTGAACAGGAGATCGGCGGAGCCGATTCATTCTATCTGATAGGTACAATCTGCATCATCGGCATGCTAATCCGCGTCGAAGCTTTTACTGCAGCTCTGGCTGTCGTTTATGCCAGTTCATTTCTTTTCTGCTTTTTCTATATTTTTGTCGCGCCGCTCGAAGCGCCGGTGGTTATGTTTCTGTTCTTCTGGCCAGCATTATTGTGGCAGAAAAGAAAAATTGAATTCTGGCAACTCGTCCTCATTGGCGCCGCATTGATCGCAATGAGCTGGAAAGCGCTTGGACGGCCGGCAATCCTGATTCTTCTCGCCCCCACCTGTCAGATTCTGGCCATACGCCTGACAGGCAGTGTCAACACACGATTCTCACATGATGAAGCAAACATGGGGTTGAATCTCAGCCACAAACAAAAAGAGGCCATGAAAGGAAGATACAATCAGAAACTCGACTGGTGGGAGACCATTCGCCCCGAAATTGAAGCTCTGCCACTTCGCATGCAGGAGATCTGGCAGGACTACACAGGATCTTCGCCAAGAATGCAGATGACCGGCACCGGTCTTGCCGACATGAAGCTTCTGCAGCTGCAGAATGCCACGAAAATGTCGCAGGCCCTCACCAGCATCAGAAAGCGTGATATTCACTTCGCTCCCGATTCCTTCATCAAACGCGTTGAAAAAGTGTTCTGGACGGTTCAAAATGCATGGTATGACCAGAAAATCGATCAGATACAGCATCTGATCTCAGATGCACTCTTCGAGCAGTTCAAATGCCAGATCGACGAACAGCGCGACTCCGGCATTCGCTTCAAGCATCGCAACCTGACTGTTTACGAGACCAGAATTGCCCAGGTCAACTGCGATAACAGCTTCGACGTCATTCATATATTTATTCGCGCTTCTTCGGCAGATTCGCTGCTCGATCTAACTACTGGTGAAACCCTGGCACAAAATGAAGAAAACAGGCGCTTCAGCGAATACTGGACCTTCATCCGCAGGCCATCAGCAAAAACACTTCAGAAACCAGGGCTTCTCGAAGGCGCCTGCCCGAATTGCGGCACCCCGATACAAATTGGCCAGGCAACCAGATGTGGCACCTGCAGTTCTTATATCAGATCTGGTTTCTACGACTGGGTTCTCGCGCAGATCACCCAGGCCAGCGAATGGGAATATTCAGAACCCTCACTGATCTGCGACTGGAAGGTCATGAAACAGAACGATCCTGATTTCAACATTCAACAGGTCGTCGACCGCAGTGGCGTCATTTTCTGGATGCAGCGCCTGGCCGAAAGACAGCGCTCGGTTGACCCGGTAAGAAGATTTGCAACCGAAGCGTTCTGCGACTTTTACCAGACGCAACAGACTGAAACTGCTGGTATAGGCAGCACTTTTATGGAACGCGTCTCTCTCGGATCGATATGCCTCAAGGGCTTCAAATTCAATCCGCATTGGAACAAGCTGTTTGTGCTGGCAATCTGGAGCGGGGTACCAGTTACCCGCAATGTAACCGGCAAAGTTGTCGAGGGCCGACGCATCAGCAGGGTCATGCGGGAAGTATTGGTCCTCGGGCGCCGTAACGGGGTAAGAACCAACCAGCAGAATACTCTCAGCAGCGCCCATTGCCCGAATTGCGGTGGACCACTGGTTTCAGCCTTCGCCATCAACTGCAGTTACTGCAACACGGTTCTCAATGAAGGCAGCAACAGCTGGGTTCTCGAAAGAGTAACCACCGAGGGCGACCCAGAGTACCTGAAAATGCTCGAAAACAGAAAGACTGAAACGGTCGTCGAAGAAGACGACTCAGTACGTTCAGCCCGCGATGTAGTTACAATCATGGCCCAACTGCTGCTTGCCGATGGCAAAACCGAGGTCGCCGAAATTGCTCTGCTCGAAAAAATCGCCGCCACTTACGGAATGAAACAGGAAGACTTAAATTCCATAATCTGGAATCTTAAACAGGGAGAAGTTTATATTCCGGCACCCGACTGCAGCAAGGAAGCATGGAACCTGCTGCTTTCTGCAACCAGAATGGCTCTTGCCGACGATGTATTAACTCCCTCAGAAGAACGTGAACTTGAAATTCTCGCCCAGCATCTCGGCTACGGCAAAACAGATGTTCAGCGAGCCATCAAGGCTGAAAAAACAAGAAAGTTCACCGAAGAACAGGAAGCACAGCGCCGCGCCAATATCGCAAAGCTCAACACCTCGCTGTCACAGAATTCATCGCCTGAGAATTCTGATCACGACGTCAATTGAATAAACAATGGAAGATTTATCGTCTTTTACCACCGCATGGTGTACAATGAATATGATCTGTTGGGTTAAGATCGTTTCTGAGTTCTAGAAACAAAGAAGGAGGCAGCCAGCAAATGAGCATTCAGACATACTGGAACGAGGTGAGGTTGAAGCGGAAACTCATCTTTCTTGGCATGATCGGTGTCATCGTCATGACCATCAGCTCACTCGGATTGCTGAATTTCACCAATAAATCCATAAGCGGCGAAGTCGAAAAGTCATTGCTGCGTGAAGCCGAGATACAAAGCTCCCTGATCGCCGAAGGCATTCTCAACATGGTTAAAACCCAGGACCAGCTGTTGCGCATTAAACTCAACGGCGATCTTGCTGTGGCGAGAAATCACCTGCAGAACGAAGGCGGAGCGAATCTTGGCATGGAAATGGTCAGCTGGGATGCAACGAACCAGCTTTCCAAGGTTTCCTCACAGGTAAATATTCCGAAGTTCATGGCCGGCAAAAACTGGCTGGGCAAAAACTTTTCAGCGAAAAACGAAACCAGAGTCGTCGACAAGGTTAAAGAGATGGTAGGCGGCACCTGCACTGTTTTTCAGCGCATGAATACCGCAGGCGACATGCTGCGAATCGCCACCAACGTCATTGGTTCCGATGGCAATCGCGCCATTGGCACCTACATTCCAGCCACAAACCCTGATGGCCAACCAAATCCAGTCATTGCCAGAATAATGCGCGGCGAAACCTATACCGGTCGGGCATTAGTCGTCGACCAGTGGTATATGGCAGCTTATGAGGCCATCAAAGATGATGGCGGCAGCATTATTGGCATGTTGTATGTCGGCATTCCCATCGAGATGGTCAGTGATCTTCGCAAGGCCATTGAAGCGGTCAATGTCGGCAAAACCGGTTACGTATTCGTACTCGGCGGCTCCGGCGACCAGAAGCACAAAACGGTCATTCACCGCGCGCTCGGCGCCAATGCCGACCTCAGCGATACCAGAGATGCCAACGGGCGCCCTGTGATCAAAGAAATGGTCGACAAGGCTCTCAACATACGAGACGGCAAGCCGGTAATCTATTTCTATCCATGGCTAGACAAAGGTGAGAAAGTTCCGAGAGATAAATTCGCAGCCCTTATCTATTACGAACCCTGGGACTGGGTAATCGGCGCCTCAACCTATTATGATGATTTCCTCGACTCGCTCGCAAATGTCAATACCTCATTCACCAGAGGCTGGAACTATGCGGTCGTCGTTTCACTGGCAATTCTGCTGCTGGTATCACTTCTGGCCTGGAGCATCGGTTCAGGTATCAATGGTATCATCGACCAGTTCAAGGCTGAAATGTCACTGCTGGTTCAAGCGGCCAAAGACGGCAAACTTGCGACCCGCGGTCGAACTGAACTGATAAATCACGAATTCAGACCGATACTCATTGGTGTCAACGAAACCCTCGATGCAGTAATAGAACCTCTGAACGTTGCCGCCAATTACGTCGACAGGATTTCCCGCGGTGATCTCCCTCAGGTAATTACCGCCAGCTACCACGGCGACTTCAACCTCATCAAAAATAACCTGAACAACTGTATCAAAAACATCAAGCTGCTCGTCGACGAAACGAACTATCTGGTCGAGGCAGCAGTCGCCGGCCGACTGTCCACGCGAGCTGACGCCTCGAAGCATCTGGGTGACTACCGCAAAGTCATCGAAGGCGTGAATAACACCCTCGATGCAGTCATCAATCCGCTCAAAGTGGCGGCGCAATACGTCGACCTGATTTCCAAAGGCGAATTGCCCCCTGAAATCACCAACGAATACAACGGTGATTTCAACGCCATCAAGAATAACCTCAACAACTGTGTCAGAAATCTTACCCGTGTCGCCTCCGAAATCAGCACAGCGGCCGATAACGTCGCCTCCGGCAGCAACGAACTATCTTCAAGCGCCGAGCAGTTGTCTGGAGGCGCCAACGACCAGGCTTCAGCAGCCGAAGAACTCTCGGCCTCGATGGAAGAAATGAGTTCGAATATTCAGCATAACGCTGAGAATTCGATGCAGACCGAAAAAATTGCACAGAAAGCCGCCAACGATGCCAGAGCCGGTGGCGCAGCGGTTACAGAAACGGTCAATGCCATGAACAGCATTGCTTCCAAGATCGCCATCATTGAAGAAATTGCCCGCCAGACCAACCTGCTGGCGCTCAATGCTGCAATCGAAGCGGCCAGAGCCGGAGAACACGGCAAAGGCTTTGCCGTCGTCGCCAGTGAAGTTCGCAAACTAGCCGAAAGAAGCCAGATCGCTGCGGCCGAAATCAGAACCCTGTCGGCGTCGAGCGTCAAAGTGGCTACTCAGGCCGGTGAAATGCTGCAGCAGATCGTTCCGGATATTCAGAAAACAGCAGAACTGGTCAAGGAAATCAGTGCCGCCAGCCGCGAACAGAATACCGGTGCCGACCAGATCAACAAAGCTTTGCAGCAGCTCGACTCGGTCATTCAGCACAATGCCGGCTCTTCAGAAGAACTGGCTTCGACAGCTGAAGAACTTGCCTCACAGGCCGAACAGATGCGCACAGTCATCAGTTTCTTCAAACTGCAGAACCAGGAAACAAATAAAACCGTGAAAATAAAAAAGAAAGCCGGCTGACCCGTTGCGTGAAAACCGGGGCCATTACATCAACAGATGTAATGGCCCCGTTCTTCTTTGCCTTAGAGAACTATTTTCGACGGTAGCCGCACTTGCACTGCTTTTTGGTGCCCAGAACCCGCGCGCATTCAGGGCAAAACTTGCTCATTTTGCTGGCAAGCTTTTCTTCGAGTTCTTTCTGCTGGCGCTGAGCTTCAAGTTTCCGTGCCATTTCCAGAAAAGCAGCGCTCTCAGCCGGAGTCGCCTGATCTTCGATCAGTTCAGCAAATTTTTCGGCATAATCAGGGTTTTCCTGAAGGTAGGCCTCGAAAGCCTGCTGAACATTCAGATTCTTGCGCCACAGGTGCTCATAAGGATAAAAGGGTTCTTCTTCGAGTTTCTCTTCACAGAGAGCAATAAACTTTTCTTCCCATGCTTCGTAAGGTTCTCGCTTCACCATTCCTGACCTGCCTGTTCAGATTTCAAACAATTTTTCTTTACTGCCAGCCGGAAAAATCTTTCTTTCCAGTTCCTGCAAACGCGCCAGATGAGCGGTAAAACCATTGCGGATGCCGGCAACCTGACTTTTGAGGTGCTCGGAATCAGTCTCGAGAAGCTTCTCGGCTGCACGTTCACCCATACCCTGTTCGAAATTGCGCAGCATGGTGATCGCATAACGTGGTGCCACTTTGCCGCTTCTAATCTCAGCAAGCGCTTCGTTTATCTGCTGCTGAACGATCTCGATGGTTTTGAGGCTTACTTTTCCAGGACGCCAGTTTTGCGGGTTGGCGGCAATATCATCGGCAATGCGGGCAAATACAGTTGCATGCGCCTCCTCTTCACCGACAAAAACCTCAAAATCGCTTTTGAATAAAGGAAACAAACGTGCGCATTCACGATACATGTCGGCAAAAAGCAATTCATTCTGACGCAACAGTTCAACAAAACGACTAATTTCCATATCGCCTCCGCAGTGACTAAAAAATTATAATCTTTTTTTCCAATTTTGCCAAAACCGTGCTAAAACCGCTGAGAATCATCCTCGACAACTCCAACGAATTGCACTAGTCTTCTGTCAGCATTGACTGTGCAAAATCAATGACACCCAGGTCATACCCGCGAAAGCGGGTATCCAGGAGGCTAGAACTGGATTCCCGCCTGCGCGGGAATGACGAATTATTCATACAGTCGATTGTGATGATGGACTAGATTCACTTAAAATTCTTCAAGCAATGAGGTCGGATGTTCACCGTTTATCAGAAGGTTCAAAAAATCGAAAGTTTGCAGAAAACCATAGACAAAGACACTATGGCCTTCAAACACAACTCGGGCATCGACTGTACAAAACATTGTGCTGAATGCTGCCGCTACCCGGACATCAACGCCACACCGCTGGAATTTCTGCCTTTTGCCTGGCACTCTTACAAACTTGGGCTCCTGGATCAGTGGTTCGACCGTCTCGAAAGTTGTGAAAGCAGCCAATGTATTTTTGCCAGGATTAACGACGGGAACTGGGGCTGCAGTATATACCCGGCCCGCGGTTTTATCTGCCGTCTGTTCGGGTTTTCCGCAACCACAGACAAAAACGGTCAGCCGGTTTTCGCTGCCTGCCGCATTCTAAAACAGAAGCAGCCTGAAATGGTCAAAAATGCCAGTCAGTTTATCGCCGCAGGGGGAAAAATACCGGTAATGGCCAGTTATTACCGCCGGCTCGCCGCCATTGAACCGGCCCTTGGCACCCAGTTCATGCCGATAAACGATGCAATCAGAAAAGCTCTCGAAATAATCTATTTTCACCTTCACTACCGTGAATCTGCCTGAATAAATTAAAGAGCAGCGATGTTGCGGCAGAGAATCAGGCGTTTAATTCGGAATTCTTCTGAATTGTTACCCTTTTTCGGAGTAGCAACCGATATTTCGACCCACATACCGGCTTTGTTGCCAGAGCCAGGAGAGGCTGCAAAGGTTACATGTCTGAAAGCAAGCTTTACATCAAGGCCTTTGCAATAAACATGCTTATTGTCATCGCTGCTGCCATCAAATTCTCGCTCGATACCATTGTCGAGAAGGTTGTATATGATCGTGCCATTGCCGGAATCGGTCAGAATTTCCCAGCGGGCAACCTTGTCTGAAGAGCCTGGCGCCGGGTCAAGCAACTTGACGGCACGCATAAGATCGTATTCAATCTGCGACATAAGCACCGAGGCGGCTTCCATGTTGGTCAGATGCGCCATACCTTTGGTAGAACCGCGCATTCCCGCTCCGAAAAGGTTCATGATCGCAGCCATCAGAATACTGATGATGAAAACCCCGATAGCTACTTCGATAAGAGTGATACCCTGCCTGCTGTCTTTCATTGAGACACCATCCCGGCAACTTTGATTTCACGGGCTGATTCATTGGCCTGTTTCCATTTGACACGCACGGTGAGGATCTTATAGTTATGAGGCCAGTCGACAGGCTTTTGTTCGTCTACCTCAAGCGTACGCGTAAACATTTCCTCCTCCATTCCGAGGTTCAGAGATGCGCCATTGGCTGACACATTCAGTTCTTTAACCTCTCTGGCAGGCCCGGGGCTGAGAAATGCATCGTCGTAGGGAAGTGCGTAGGCGTAAGCGAGCAGATTCGTAGCATGCTGTTGCGCCAGAATATCGTTGCGATTCTGCACGGTACCACTGCTGCTCTGATTCAGCAAAGTAAAAATCGGTGCGATAAGAAAACCGAGCAAAACCACAGCAAACAATATTTCTACAAACGAAAACCCATTTATGCGAGACCTTTTCATATCATTCAACCAGCTGGGGAAGATTCTTGAGATCAAACATCAGCAGACTCTTCTCTGAGCCTTCGTCACCGCTCTGGGCCGGCTGAGCTGCCAGCTTTCTATCGTAAACTATTTCAACGCCGCGGGCTGCTGCGGTATTGACCGTGCCCCTGGCAATCGTATGCATCGCGACATTGCCATTGATCCTGATATTGTTGGTACTGCTGTTGCCGGGAAATTTAACCTGCCCGTCGTTGCCACTGCCACACGCAGTAAGCCCGACTTCGAGTTCGCCGCCAAGACCACTGTCGACAGTGATATTACCGTTGAGAGTCACCAGATTCAAAATATAATTGCCACCATCAGCCCGGATCGGTGCTTTTATCTCGATATTGCCCTGTTCCAGGACAATACCACCATGACTGGCAAGCCTCAGAGCACTGTCAAAAACGATGCTGGCGTCTTTGGCCTTGATATATACCCAGCCGTTGAGATCGAGTTTGTCTTTGCGAAGCATTCCGAGCTGTTCTAGAGCAGCGAACAGCTTCTGCCCTTTGCTCAG
>CAZPCO010000007.1:0-25809 GCA_964585025.1 uncultured bacterium
ACCCCGATGATGGTGCCTGATTTATTGATCAAGGGCATGCAGAGAATATTGCGGGTATGATAACCGGTTTTTTTGTCGACTTCAGGATTGAAGCGGGAATCTTTGTAGGCGTCGGGTATGTTTACGGTCTGCCCGCTGCCGAAAACGCCGCCGGCAATGCCACGGTTGGCCGGAATCCTGATCTCCTGGTCGCGCATTCCCAGCGCTACCTGTGACCAAAGCTGTTCGTTTTTGGCATCATAAAGAAAGATAGTGGCACGATCGCAGTTGAGAATCATGGTGACCGCTTCCATAAGCTTTTCAAGGAGCGGCTTCAACTGCAGTTCAGACGAAATGACCGACGAAATTTCGAGCAGATGCGACTCGTTCTCGCGGGCCTGCTGAGTCAGTTCAAACTGGTGCGCACTCTGCAGCACCTGAGCGGAGTTGTCAGCTACCATTTCGAGAATCGCCATAATCTCCGGTGGCAGGGGGATCTCTTTCAGGTTCATCAATTCGAGAACCCCGATTATTTGACCCGTTCTCGCTATTTTTACCGGCAGACAGATGAGGTTGCTGGTCTGAAAACCTGTCTGTTTATCGATTTCTGGGTTGAAAAGGGGGTTGGCGTAGGCATTTGAAGAGATGATCGGCTCACCGGTTTCGAAAACCGCCCCGGCAATGCCGCGATCGGCAGGAAATCTGATCTCTTCGATACTCTCACCGACGAATACCCTTGAGAATAGCTCGCTGGAATCGGTATCGACAAGAAAAAGTGTACCGCGTTCGGCGGCGGCAATATCTGAAGTAACTTCGACGAGCAGTTGCAGCAGATTATCGAGAAGTCGTTCGCTGACGTTCAACAGGTCGGCAACCTGCTCGAGAATATCGGTCAACACTCCGGCATAATCACCCTGAGCAGAAGCCTTGACGTTGATAACCATCTGCTTGATCTGGGCGTCATCGAGCTTCTCGGTAAGAATCCGGTGAATGATATCGGTCGTGTTTTCCATGCGATCTTCTCTTATAAATTATTGCGCATGTATTCTACCCCGACCCGGATATTCAAGCAACCCCCGTCAACTCAAGTTTTTATCAACCTCAACACCATTTACAAAAGCAAACTGACTTACTGTTAATCGAATCCGGAAAAGCAAAATGGAACCGATCCAAAACTCCGGTTCATCAGCCAGGCCTGTTAATGAGTTATCAGATGAAGCTTGCTTTATTACTACCGTTCAACAACGACCAAGGACGCCTTGCCCTATGGTCAGGGCTCACTTTGCAGAAAAGAATGCAACCACTTTGATAAAGTCATCGATGGGGGCCAGATAGAATGGCCAGCCGTCTTTGCCTTTTTTAAAGCCCTGATAGAGAACATAATGCTGGGTCTGACCGTTATTTTTCAGGCGAACCAGAGCCTGGCCCCCGATCGAATCGAATCCTTCCCGACCAGGAGACAGCATCACCATCGATCGGGACTTTTTCGTAAACCATGGGTTTTTGGCCGTCAGAACCATAATCTGCTGATCGATATCGCTGGGTTTGGATGAATAAACAAGAAACCACAGCCCTTTGTACAAAAACACATTCGGGGCTTCTGCCACGCCCCGATCGCCGAAAAATCCGGCCCGGCCGTCATATACGGGCCTGTCGACGCCGTCGGTCGAATCACAGGTCAGCATCTTCTGCACCCGGATGAACTCTTCATGCGGGCGCACCCCTTCGATACCCTGGGTGACAACGACATAATAGCAGAAAAAATCTTTTCCCTCCCTGACGATTTCCTGGTCGATCACGCCAAAATGCGGCGACCCTCCGAAGTCAGGAGATGCGGATGAAAAATTCGGAGTAGGCATCAGCAGGCGCTCACGACCAAATTTCAATTCTCGTATCGACTTACCAAGCTCTGAAACATCTGCAGGCAGGTCGGTATCGGCAACATATATCCTGAATGTATCCCAGGCAATACCCCATGGGTTCTCGGCACCGGCACGTGGAGAGCCATAAACGAGTCCTTTGGTGTAGTATACATATAACTTTCGCCCGTTCACAGCCATCGACGGCGCCCAGCGAACCGCCTGAGGTGCTTCACCCGGCACGTCTATACTGATGTTGATATTATCGGATACAGGTTCAATTCGGAGCGGCTTGATCGAGCGACGCGTGTAGCGGCGTGCTACCAGGCGTCTGGCGGCAATATCGCCCCACAAAACGATAAAATCATTATCACCTACCTCGAGAACAAAAGGATCCTTGGCTACATTGCCCTGTTGGTCGACAAACACTCCGGTTCGCCCGATTTTTGCGGCAATCAGATTGGAAAGACGCTCGGAGAGGCTTTGCGGTGCGCCTTCGGCACCTGAACAAACGGCCAGCAGCGTCATAACAAAAAGAACCGGCAAAATTCGTTTCATATGTCTCTCCAGAAAAATGAATTGAGTATTTTCATCAAAGTATATTGCCTGAATCCTGACGAGGGTTACAGTTTATTGAACAATTTTATAAGAAATTTCTGCCGGTTTTTACCGGGCGGAATTCCTGGCCAGTCGGGCCACTGGTGAGTTCAATACACTAAGGCATTGGCACACGCCGACCATAGGCTGGTTTTGGAGGAAAAACCGAAACAGGGCCACAATGCCCAGAATCGGATACGAGAAGACTTCGTTGCCAGAGAAGACCTGTTTAGTTGCGTCAAAGAAAGAGCGTGCTGGCCAGGGCATTCGGCAAACAGCTTCTTTGCGCTCACAAACCCCCGGGGGGATATGTTTCACTGAGCATTCTGATTGAATGCGAACCCGGCGATGCCAGTTTCCCAGAAGCTGGATTTTCATAAAATATGCTGATATCCTGTTTGGTAATCCAGAAAGACAGGAAAGGTTAATAAGATGAAAAAGGTTGATAAGCTTTTCAAAAACGCAACCGTATTGACTGTCGATGAAAAATTCAGTCAGTTTCCCAACGGTGCAGTAGCCGTGTCTGGCGATTCGATCGTCGCCGTCGGCAGCCAGGAAGAAATCTGCAAGCAGTATGAAGCCGCCGAAGTCCTCGACTGCCATGGCAAGATTCTCATGCCCGGTCTCATCAACGGCCACACTCACGTGCCGATGACTCTGTTGCGCGGTCTGTCTGACGATTTGCGCCTCGATGTCTGGCTGATGGGTTATATCATGCCGGTCGAACGCGAATTCGTTTCACCCGAAATGGTCACCCTCGGCACCAAGATCGCCTGCGCTGAAATGATCCGCTGCGGCACCACCACTTTCGCAGACATGTATTATTTTGAAGAGCACATCGCCAAAGCGACTGCCGAAGCCGGCATGCGCGCCATCTGCGCCGAAAGTGTTCTTAAGTTTCCCTCTCCTGATGCCCAGTTCTACGAAGAATCACTGACCCGCACCCGCACCTTCATCGAGCAGTATCACAATCATCCGCTGATCGTGCCGGCCATTGCGCCGCACGCGCCCTACACCTGCACCCCTGAAATTCTGCAGGCCTGTGCCCAGATCGCCCGTGAATTCGACGTGCCGCTGATGATCCACCTTGCTGAAACCGCCTGGGAAGTCGACTCTCTGCGCGCCGAACACGGTGTGCCGGTTGTACCGTATATCAAACGACATCACCTGCTCGATACCAAGCTCATCGGCGCCCATCTCGTGCATATCGACGAAGGCGAAATCCGTGACCTGGCCAAACATGGCTGCGGCGGCGTCCATAACCCCTCATCGAACATGAAGCTCGCTTCCGGTACCGCTCCGGTAACCAAGATGGTCGAGCTCAACATGAACGTCAGCATCGGCACTGACGGCCCCGCCTCCAACAACGACCTCGACATGTTCGAAGAAATGCGTCTCGCCTCTTTCCTCGGCAAACTGCAGACCGGCGATCCGACTTCCCTGCCCGCGAAGACCATCATTTACATGGCAACCCGCGGCGGCGCCAAAGCAATGCATCTGGACAAGATCACCGGTTCGATCGAGCCCGGCAAACGCGCCGACATGATTCTCGTCGACATCAACCCGGTTCACAATGCCCCGCGCTTCATGCGCGATCCAGACGGCCTCTATGCCCAGATCGTCTACGCCGCCAAGTCGACCGACGTATCGCACGTCATGGTCAACGGCGCCTGGCTGATGAAGGAACACCAGCTGCTGACCATCGATGAATCTTCTCTGCTCAGCGAAGCCAAAGCCTTTGCCGCCAAGGTCGACAAATTCCTTATGGAACGCGAACAGTCGCTGCTTTCGAAGCTCGTCACCATCGGTGGCGCTACTCAGGAAGAAAGTTTCGAAATTCAGACCAAGGTCAGAATCGAAGACTCAGCCGCGGTCATCGAAAAGATCAACATGCCCGATATCGTTATCGAGCAGAAGAAGCACTACAAGCAGTTCGACACCTATTTCCGCTTCAACAACACCGACCAGATGATCCGCTATCGCGAAGACGAACTGATCGACGACAAGGGCGCAGTAAAGAGCGTGCGCTCGCGCCTGACCCTGATCGGCGATGCCAAGCACGGCGTCGGCTCAGACAGCAAGATACTGCTGTCACGCAGCCGCTACCTGGCTTCGGCAGGCAATTCTCTGCGTTTCTACCGCGAATACTTCAGACCTGATTCAGTGTTCGAAGTTCAGAAGGACCGCCAGAGATTCCACATCATGTTCAAGGGTATCAAGTTCTTCATCAACGTCGATACCATGGTTCAGCCCGAAATCGGTAAATTCGTCGAAATCAAAAGCAAGACCTGGAGCCGCATCGACGCCGAGCAGAAAACCAAACTCGTCTCTTCGCTGCTCAGTTTCCTCGGTCTCAAAGCTGACGCCACGATTCACGAAGACTATCACGAACTTAAATAATCACCGGCAAAAAAGCGCACCGCTTCATGCGGTGCGCTTCTTTTTACCTTCACCAGTGAAAGTCGTGGCGTTTCGGGTAGTTGAACTTGTGTTCGTATTGCCAGGGGGAGTTCTTTTTCGGGCAGAAGAGCTTGTGAACGCTGGCTGAAACTGTCGTGTCACGGGGCAGGCCCTTTAGAGCCATGGCTTCGGAGCCTCGCGGGTAGAAGAGCCAATCGGCAGAACTGTAGGGGCGCATGCCGCCATCGACGATCTGAACGAAGCGGTCGCGGAAAATTCTGTGTTTGCCCTCATCAGCGGCAAATTCGACATCGATGAACGCCCGGGTTATGACTTCGGGGGAGTTGTTAAAAACTTTTACCTTGATGAATGGGTCGTAATTGGCTTTTGAATAGGGATCGGCGGCGAATTCTACAGATATGATCTCGAGCAGGGCCGGGTCGACAAAGCCGTTGCGCGTGTCTTCAACGGTGCCCTGACTGCTGCCTCCATCTTCTTCGTCCTGAGCATATACATCTGTAAGAAAAAATACGCATAACGCCAATCCGCACAAAATTGCGCAAAATGTCCAGATTCGCATAGTATTTGAGATTTTCCGTTCGTGAAAGGTTAAATTTATGCAAACACTGCCACTTTATCGGCTCAAATACCAGTATTTTTAACCGATGATAACTGTAGCACCCGGCAACGGTGGTTTCGGGTTGCCTGCTTTTAGGGTATAATGATCGAATAGCGGAGAATTTAAATGTACACCAGAAATTTGCTCAGCATGTCGTTTCTAGTCGGTCTTACCCTTTTTGGGCCCTCGACTGCCGGCACTGCCTATGCCGACCTGTCACAGCGCATCGATGCCACGCATATTCTCGCCCGCGAATATGAACTGCCGCAGCGCGCCCAGGCACCTGGCGGCATCTCATTCGCCGACAGCGAAACCGGAGTGCGCAACGTTCGGCGTACCGCCGTTCCCAAAAAACTCGGCGACAAAGAAACCTTCTGGGCCAATAACATCGCTACCGGCAAATTCGAGCAGATCAGCGCCACTCTGCGCGCCATCGGCCAGCACTGCCATGTTTATCTCGAAGATGGCCGCGACACATCGCAGGCCGCTATTCAGAAAATTCAAAAGCAGTTTGACAGCCAGATATACAAGGTCAACACCGAAAATTTCGGCTCAGAAAACAACCCGGGGCTCGACGGCGACCCGAAAATCACGCTGCTGATGCTCGACATCCAGGATGGTTATACGAACCCGAACGACGGTTACGTTGCCGGGTATTTTTTTGCCGGCGACCAGATGCGCCAGTCAGAATTCGAAAGCTTCAGCAAGGTTAAAAGCAACGAACGCGAGATTCTTTATCTCGACACCTACCCCTGCGACCCGAATGCATCCGACTATCTCGAGATCGTCGCCCACGAATTTCAGCACATGATTCACCACAACCTCGACCGAGACGAAGTTACCTGGGTGAACGAAGGCTGCTCACAGATCGCGCCGGTTTTCTGCGGTTTCACGCCGCCGGGGCACTACAAACTGCTCAAGGAAGACCCCGACCGCAGCCTCAACAACTGGGCCAAATGGAACCCGATGCCTGACTACGGCCAGGTCTACCTCTGGAACCAGTTCATCGTCGACCACTGCCTGCCCGACGCTGCAAGCCGGGCGGGGTTCTTCAAAGCCCTCGTCGCTTCGAAGAAAAAGAGCATCGGCGGCTACGTAGAAGCTTTGAAAATGGTCAACCGCAGTTTTTCAGACACCTTCACCGAATTCACCATCGCCAACCGGGTTAACGACCATCGCCTGGCTCAGGGCCGCTACGCTTACCGCCAGAAAGTGCTGCAGAAGTTCAAGCTGCCACCGACTAAGCATGTCACCGCTTTTCCGGCCAAGGTCAGTGATTCTGTCTATGTTTGGGGTTCCGATTCTATTTTCGCCGATATTTCCAACGCCGCCAGCCGCATGAAAATCTCGTTTTCGGGCTACCGGCGCTTTATGGGGCCGACTCACCCGGAATTCAGGCTTGCAGGCATCCTGCAGGACTCGACCGGCATTCAGCCCCCGAAAATCACTTTTTTCAAGCTCGACGTCAACCCCGCCGACAAGAACCGCATGATCGGTTCGATCGAAGTCAACTGCGACGGCACCTACGATGGCCTGACGGTCGTGGTCATGGCCCTTGCCCCCGAAGATGTCGACGACGCCAGTTACATGCCGGCATCAGGGTTTATTTATGACCTCAATTTCGAAAGCATCGCTCCGATCGCCAACGCGGTGCGCGGCACCCACAGTCTTGACATGAACGCCTTCATCGAAGCGGTGAACAACGCCGGTGACGACTATACAGTCGCCAACATCAGAATGCGCGAACATTACGCCAACCTTTTGATCAGAACCATAAAACGTGATATCGAAAAAGGCTCGCTGGCAACTGTAGACAACTTCATCGAATCGGCCGGCAGCAATAACCGACTCACGCCTTTCGCCCGCGATATCTCAGGCATGCTGCTGTTCTTCAAAAACCAGGAAAGCAGCGTCTTCTCAGACGATGAACTGCAAAACCGCATTGAAATGCTGGGTTCGTTGTAAAGAAGCCTGGCAGTTGCAGTAAAAAGCACCACATCACAAAGCAATTTCAAGTAACTAATCGAGATTGCTTCGCTGCGCTCGCGATGGACATCTCCCTGCCGGTTCGCAAAGCGCGCGGCTCGAAGCGAGCGAACCGATGCTTCGACAGTCGCAAGAATACGACCTGTTGTTCGTTGCGAAAAGAGTAACGACAAAACGGTTTAAAGCCTTAGCAGGTAGCGAAGCAACGAAGCGGATTATAGTCTAGTCTATGCATTATCATGGGCGTAAAAAGGTGCAAAACAGCCCTGGTAAAAGCCAGTTGTGAGATTAACCCACCCGTGTTTGTGTGGCAGACGAAAACCAGATCATGGAACCAGGTTGGTTCGAGCCGCGAACCTGGTTCAATCTGCAATCAGCGGGTATCTCGGCTCTTCAGACCGTTATCCCATTTGAATGACTCGGCAAATTCGTCTTCAGAAGCGAACACAGCATTCTTCTTGCCGGGCTGACCTTTGACAAAAGCGACAAAATCAAGCTGCCGGCCTTCGCGGCCACGGTTTTCGGCAAAATCTCTGACGATCGAATCGGCTGGAACAGCGTAGTTACCGAGACTTTTCACCATGGGGAAACGCAACCCCTGTTCGCCAGTGCCGCCGTAAGCCTTGGTGACCAGCTCGGTGCAGACAAGCGACTGTTCAGAATTGAAACTGAACTGAAAATCATATTCGCGACCATAATAGGAAAACGCCAGAAGAATCGCCCTGGCAACTGCAGTCGGCTTGAGACGCGGCCGCATGGCAGCGACATAATCGCAGTGCAGCGAACCGGGTACGGAATTCAAAACGATGCCTTCACTGATGGCTTCCATGATGCGGCGGGGTTTGCCGTCACTCCTGTTCGGGGTTTTCCAGACGCTTACCGCCTTGGGGTAATGCTTTTCAAGAAGTTCAGAGAAGGTTCTGGCGTCATATTTTCTGCACCAGCGCATGATTTCAGGGTCTTTGTCGAAAGAAGCACTGACTTCCTGCGGGGTGCCGATATAAATGAGAGCGTGCGGCCAGAACCCCGGCAGGAAAATATTAGAAAGATACCAATCCTGGCGTCCAACAATGATATCGCCAGGTTTCAGCATGTTGCCGAACTGTTCGATCTGCGATGCCGAGATCAGCCTCGAATGCTGGTCTCTGATGCGGGTATCGCCGACCCAGGTAAAAACCTGGCGCTGGGCTGGAAGAATGAAATCAAGTGAGGCATTGATAATGCTGCGGCTGAGGAATTTCCAGGATGGGTCGCTGGCAACCTTGTGAGAGAGGTTGTTCAAAAACGCCCCGTGCGCAAGAAGATATTCGGCTACCTGCTCAGGCAGCTGCTGATCGACAGCAACCGGTTTATTGATGCTGACTTCTTCAAAATGCGAAATGCGGAAACGATAGAGATGAGCCAGATTTTCGGCATGCAGAGCACGTTTAACCGCCCTGCTCAGGGAATCATCAGGAATTCTGAATTCCTTATTGCTTTCATTGAGAAGATCTTCAAGGCCACCGCGTCTGGAAAGAAAGTTCATCAATTCAGAAACAGTGATCACCTGGGCGAGCCTGGCGGCAATACCGAGAGTGTAACCAGCGAGAAAGCTGCGAACCCGGTCATTGTGATCGAAAAGAAGTGGCACTTCATATTTGTCGCTGATGAAGGCCAGATCGTCAAGATAAGACCGAAAAAGGTTCCAGAAGCGATAAGCCGGCCGCAGGGTTTCCTGATTACGCAGGGTATCTTTGCGTGACAGGCGGTCAAGATACGACCCATCGTGCAGAGCACCCTCGCAAAGGCGTTGAAGCTTGCCGGCACGATCTGTGAAAAGTTTGAGATCGTCGGCAAGATTTCGCCGATAAAGACTTTCAGCTGATCGCGTACCTTCCTTGATCGCCTGCTGCAGAGAAAATGGGCCGGTTTCTGCAGCACCAGCAGCCATGACCACAACGAAAATGAATATATAGCCGAAAAGAATGCGGTGCAAAAACTTCATTCTTAAAGCTCCTGATAACGTCAATTTATAATTCATTATAAACGTTTATCACCTGCACGGGCAAGGTCCAGCTAAAAACGTCTGTCAGAGGCGGTTCAACGGCATGATCTGCCGGCAGAAACTTTATTCATGCCATTATCAACTGCTCTGCACGAGAACCCCAACACAGAAAAAACCACTGATTCCAATGAAAAGGAACCAGTGGTCTCATTCTGTCAGAACTGATTCAAGACCATCAGGCAAAAATACCCTGCAGAAACACGATACTTATGGCGACCGGGGCTACCCATTTGATAAGAAATACCCAGAGATTGGCCAATGGAAAATTGATTTTGCCATCATTGGTTACTTCCTTGATTGCATCGGTATATTCGAGTTCCCAGGTGATGACGGTTTTGCCGTCATCGGTTTTGTGAATACGCTGGGTTTTGCCAACACCCCATATCCAGCCGATAAAAATACTCAACATTATTCCACCAAGCGGCAACAATATATTGGTAGCGATAAAATCAACCGTATCGAGAATGCTTTTACCCTTGATGAGAGTAATGTGTGCCCATGGACCCTGGCTGAGCGAGCAGGGTATGCCAAGCATAAAAGTCAGGGCGGCAATGACCAGAGTGGCTTTTCTTCGCGTCCATTTCCATTCGTCGACAACGTAGGTCACAACGACTTCCAGCAGTGAAATTGATGAGGTGACTGCGGCAAAGAGAGCAAGGAGAAAGAAGGCCGTGCCAACCACCGAGCCCATCGGCATCTTGGAAAAAACTGCCGGCAGGGTAATGAACAACAAACCGGGCCCTGCACTTGGTGAGAACCCAAAAGCGAATACCGCGGGCAGAATCGCCAGACCGGCAAGAAGTGCGGCACCGGTATCAAGAAGAGGAATAATCATCGAACTCTGCGGAATATTTTCATCTTTGCTCAGGTAACTGCCATAAGTGATCATGCAGCCCATTCCAAGGCTCAGCGAAAAGAAAACCTGGCCAAGAGCCGAAAGAACCGTGCCACCCGTAATTTTTGAAAAATCAGGCGTCAGAAAAAATCTTATTCCTTCCATGGCTCCATCCAGAGTACATGAGCGAATGGCGACCAGAACCAGAATCAGAAACAATGCCGGCATCATGATCTTTGAATACTTTTCAATACCATTCTGAATGCCCCCGATGACGATGCCCAGAGTAATTATCATAAAAACTGCATGATAAATCAGAGGCTCGCCAGTAGAAGCAATAAAAGTGCTGAATATAGAGCTGAGCTGCTGAACGTCTGCGGTGTTAAAACTGCCCATCGCTGCCTTAACCAGGTAGTATATTACCCAGCCACCGATAACACTGTAAAACGACAGAATAAGAAAGCCGGCAATAATGCCAAGACTGCCAACCCAACCCCAGCTCGGTTTGATTTTTCTGAATGCGCCGATAGCGTTGAGCTGGGTAAAACGCCCAACCGTTATCTCTGCCATCATCATTGTGAAGCCGACCACGAAAAGAATAACAAAATATACGGCAACAAAGGCACCGCCGCCATTCTGCCCGGCAAGAAACGGAAATTTCCACAGATTACCCAGGCCGATTGCTGAACCGGCCGCTGCCATGATGAACCCGAGCTTTGAACTCCATTGATCTCTTTTTATTTCTGTACTTTGCATGCAATCTCTCTTTAAAACAGAATACGCCCCGGGAAGTCGACCTCCGGAGCGCCTGAAAGGATACTAGAAACGAATAAAAAGCACCAGTAAAAAATGCACCCGACTTATGGCTACCACTTAAGATCAAAAACATCCGCGATGGTTTTTGTCGCTTCGAGCAGTCTGACTACCTTGCCGCCAATTGTTACCAGAATGGTTCCTTCGGGCTGCGGCGGCAATTCATGCAGAATGACCGGCGGCAATTCTATTGTATGACCGAAAAGCGAGGCAGGAAAAGTCTGGCCCACGTTCAGTTTCTTTTGCCAACCCGGGGGCAGACGTTTGCCGCGCGCAACATTTTTTGCAAGCCCTGGCGGCAGGTTGGAGCCAGCTTTTGGAGCATTATCCCTGGGCAGGGCAATGATCTGATCTGCGAGTCTCATCAGGGTTCCCTTCTCAGGAATTGAAAGCTTGACTTTCAGCCAGGGTTCATGGTCTTCAGCAACACCTGCTTGTCGCTGAGCAGTTCCTGGCGCTTCACTGACCTGATTTTTTTCACCAGATTTGTTCTTGTGCTTGCCTGGTTTACATTCTGCCTGCAAACCGAAATTGAGCAGAGCGCTCATAATAAGCACCGATACAGAAAATTTCTTCATAACAGAACCTCCAGAAATCATTTTTCTATCAGAAAGGGAAACCGCCATCAGTTTTTGCAGGAAGTTTTTCAGGCTCGGGCAGTTCGATGAATGTCTGCTTGTCGATAGCCTTGACAATGATGGCACGCTGAGGCCGAACCGGACAGATATGTTCGCAGCTGCCGCAACCGATGCATATCGATGGATCGGTTGAAGGAATCATGAGACCGTTGCGATATGGAACCATGCGGACTGCCTGGGTCGGACAATGTTCAGCACAGGCGCCGCAATCGGTGCCATTGGTCTCGACGACGCAAAGATGCTGATGATAAACAACTTCACCGATCTTCATCAATCGTTTCTTTTGAGCCTCTACCGGCCTGATTGCCATTACCGGGCATATCCGGGAGCAGAGATTACAGTTCTGTTCGCACATGCCATGCTCAAAAAAGAGTGACGGCTGCTGCAGGCTGAGAATTCCGGACCGACCCGACGTTGGCCTGATTACCGCAGAGGGGCAGGCCGCCACACACAGATGGCAAGAAATGCATTTCGCACTGAACGTAGCCTGATCGCCGGCACCGGGCGGCAGAATTGCCTCTGGGGTCTGCTGTGCCGGCAAAACGGCCTTTGGCAGTAACAACCCGGCGGCAGATGACAGCAAACCGCCAAAAATAGCTCTTCTTAGCGGAGAAAAGCCATCGATACTTTTCTGCGACGGGTATGAATCCGCGCCGAAGCTTATAGCGGCGAACCTGCAGGTGCCTAGACAATTGAAGCAGACCAGGCATCTGGAGTTATCGACTTTCCTTGCGGTGATATCGATGCAGCCGGCTTTGCATTCTGCGGCGCAACTTCCGCATCCGACACATTTTTCCGGGTCGATGGCCAATTTCAGAAACGGCCGGCGGGCAGCGAGGCGTAAAACAGCGCCAACCGGGCAGATCGAATTGCAGTAAACCCGCCCATATTTTATACAGAGAAAGAAAATGATCAGCAGCGAAAAGATGACCAGACATGAATTCAAACCGTCTGAGGCCTTTGCCGATGCCTGCCCGAACCATGAGATTCCTTCACCGCTGCCTATAGCTTTGAAAAGACCGACCGACAAGGGCTGCACAATCCCGGCAAGCATTCTTCCTGCCATTGAAAATGGCTCTAAAAGAGACAAAGGCAGCATAAAGCCGGAGACAGCTGAAGCAGCGACAAAGCCGGCAATAATCACATGCGGTGTTGCGAACGCAAGATTGGTCTTGTATCTGGAGACACCAAAAAAGCGGCGAAAACACAGCAATACGTCCTGAATGAGGCCCAGAGGGCAGATCGTCGAGCAGTATATTCTGCCGGCAAGGGCCGTGAGCAGCAGAACGATAACAATTGCCACTGCTCCGGCCCATAAGAAGTGACCAATTGCTGCCAGCGCCATTTGAGGAACAAAAAGACTGCCGGCAAAAATGCCAAAAGTATCGAAGCGGATAAAGACGAGGATAAAGGCAGTGAGCATCGCCATGCCGACAACCTGCCGCAGCAGCCTGAGTTTCATGATATTGCCGATCACATTGCCAGGCGCTCGATAGACAGCTTCTGGAGGTTGCTGCAACCGGTCCCAAGCTCAGCAGCTTTGCCGATATAAGCGATTTCCCCCTGCTCTACTTCCAGAATGCGTGCCGCTGCAGCGTCGATGGCAACCATATCTGTCGACAACAACAGCATTTTACGGTTAACCAGATCATCAGTCGAAACGCCACGCGGGCCATTACGCATCATGACATTCCAGGCATCGACAACGTTGAGCGTCGGCTTTTTAGCATAGGTGGTGAAATCGGCGATGCATTGATGCAGATCGTTGCTGTGATAAAAGCGGCGATCATGCACTACACCCATGAGATTCTTCATTGCAGAGGTCATGCGGGCCCCGCCATGATGTTTCAGAATCGGAACATTGATGATTACGTCGCTGTCCAGCCATGCCTTATGTACGTTGGTGCTTTTGAGTATTTTGCCGCCCGGCACTTCAACTTCTGTATACATATCGGGTTCGTGAGCCATCAGCATTTTGCCGCCGCCTTCCTTGACCGCCTGCTCGATGCCGCTGTTACCGTAGCAGGCCTGCCAGTGATTGCAGGTATTGTCGAAAACTCTGACCTCAGAAGCGCCAGCTTTTAGACAGAGCTCAACAATATGCTTAACCAGCTCAGGGCTTGTGTTTGCGCCTTCTTCCGGCTTTTTATCCCAGCCGATATTGGGTTTTACGAGAACTTTCTGGCCCTGTTTGACGAATCGCCCGATGCCGCCGGCTGCGGAAATCGCGCGATCAAACATGGCGACCGGAGTTCCGCCGGTTACCCCGATCAGATCAGGAAAGGCGGATGAAGCAGGGGCTGCAGGCACTACCGGCTCAGCAGCCTGCAGTCCAAAAGGCATTTTCAGATTATACGCAGCCGCCACAGATGTGAGAAGAGCGATAAATTTCCTTCTGTCCATTGTGCCTCCCTGTAGTTGAGAAGATATTCCCCCGTTAGTACGAAAAGGCGATAAATACGTTACATATCAAGGATATAATTCATTTGAGATTCTTGCAATATGCTCCAATATTTAGATTGCTTCGCTTCTACCGCATTATCAGGCAGGCCCCGAACTTTGATTCCTGAGACTCTTGAGCATGTCGAAGGAGACGAATGGCGACCCTGGTCACTTTTTCTAAATTCGACAGTTTCAACGACCGGTGAAGGTTTCGGCGGCTTGAATTGTCAACATTTTTGACCTGAAATTGCCGGCACATGATAATATACCTGTGCAGAAACCGCCCTCATTCGCGGAACTGTGCAATACCGGCCTGAACTGGAGAACTGATGCTTCAGGGTGAGCATAAAGAAGGTTCGATCGTCGAGCATCTCGAAGAGCTGCGCTGGGCAATCATCAGATCCCTGCTCAGTATAGCCGTATTCTTCCCGGTGACTTTTCATTATTCAGAATGGCTGACCGGGATGCTGGTCGAAAAACTTTGCCCTGATGGTCTCAAACTACGCTATTTTTCGCCGGTCGAACCTTTTTTCGTTCAGATGAAAATGGCTTTTTATCTGGCTGTCTTTGTGGCCGCACCATATATTCTAAGACAGGTCTGGAGCTTTGTCGCTCCCGGCCTCTACGGAAACGAGAGACGCCTTGCCGGGCTGCTTCTGCTGATCAGTTGTCTGCTGTTCGCGACCGGAACCATCTTTTCGCTTGCAGTTATTCTGCCAGTGATCATGACTTTTTCGGCGGGTTTTCAGACCGCTTATCTTGAAGCGGCAATTGGTTTCGAACAGTTCATCAATCTCGCCGGACTGCTGTCACTTGGCTTTGGCATCATGTTTCAATGCCCGGCCCTGACGTTCATACTTGTACGTGCCGGAATCGTCAAAGCTGACCGAATATCGGCCCTCAGGCCTTTCATTGTTGTAGCGATTTTTATCGTTTCAGCAGTTCTTACCCCTCCCGACGTCATAAGTCAGATAATGATGGCAGTGCCAACCTGGCTTTTATTCGAATCAGGCCTGCTGGCAGCCAGGCTGTTCGGTCGCCCGTCCTGACAAATGCAGCTCGATGCAGAGCCGGGGTGTTGCCCGGGCATGCCCGACAATTATGGTAGTTTTGTGCTTTTTCAGGCATTATTGTATAGTGACGAAAATGTGTAATCTGGAGCTCGATAATGCTTGAAATTAATCTGAGTGAACTGCCTCGCAAAATTTCGCCTTTCGACGCCGTAGAACAGTGCTACCAGGATCAACTGCGTTTTGTCTGTGCCCGGCTGAAGGAAGAAGTTTCAGTTCTTATCCGCTGCGAAAAGCAGATAATTCCATACCTGCAGACGACTCTAAAACGCCGTCTGTCGGCCGATGGCAAAAGCATCAACATTATCGACGGCCGCGAAACTCATGATTCCCAGCCAGGGCAAGGCACAAGACTCAGCCGCATTGTTGCCCAGCTTCGTGAACTGGTCAACAATACCGAACCCAACAAGGTTTTCTTTCTGCCATATCTCGACATCATCACCTCGACTATGCCCGGCGGCCTGACCATGGAAGCCAGAGAAATCATGACCACCATTCATGAAAATCCCATGCTGACCCTGGTTGCCTTTGAAGACCCCGACTTCACTCTGCCGGAATTGATCGCCCAGGCTTTTCCGGCCCGCTGTGAGATGCTCGGCATTGCGAGAAACCGCATTGCAAGTTTGATTACAGAATCGGAAGCGCGCAAATTCGCCGTCGACAAGATTAACCTCATGGGAATTTTCAAGTTCGTTTCCGGGCTTAACCCGGTGCGCTTTCGTGAAATCATGGGAATTTTTTCGCGCAAGACAGATTTCGATCCCGCCATAAAAGACATGCTGGCCAATTATATGCGCGAATTGCGCGATTACACGGCCTGCGGCGGCGTGTCACTTTCAGAGATCGAGCTAGATCGCGATATTGCAGGCTATAATCGCGTAAAAAAACAGATCCGCGAGAATGTTCTCAATCTGCTGCAGGCAACCGCAGCAATGAACGACGAAAAGGCCATTCGCAAGATTGAATCGATAATTCCGCGCGGCCTCATTTTTCATGGTCCACCGGGTACTGGTAAAACCCTTTTTGCCAAAGGCATCGCCGAAGCCCTGAATGCGGCAATCTACATCGTCAGTGGCCCCGAACTCAAATCAAAATGGGTCGGCGAAGGCGAAGCCAACATTCGCCGACTCTTTGCCCGGGCGCGGGCGACTGCCCCTTCGGTCATCGTTTTCGACGAACTCGACTCGATAGCTCAGGCAAGAACCGGCGGCACCTCTGATGGAGCCTCGCAGGCGGCGCATTCGATGGTTAACCAGCTTCTTACCGAGATGGACGGATTCCGTAAGGAACAGATGGTATTGATCATAGGCACCACCAACTTCGTCGAAAGCCTCGACCCGGCTTTTCTGCGGCCAGGCCGCTTCGAATACCAGATCGAAATTCCCTACCCAGATTGGGAAGACCGACGGGCCATTCTCGGGCTATATAACCAGAAATTCGAAACCGGCCTTTCAGATGCGCAGCTGGAACGTCTTTCCGGCTGGACCGGCCGGGACACCAGTCTTGGCACACCCCATACCGGCGACCATCTCAGCGCTCTCATCAAGGGACTGAAACGCTATCTGATCAACAACGGCAAGGATACTGCTGATGACCAGACCATGCAGACCTGGCTGAATACCATGGGTGAGGAAGCGAAGCTTTCGGTGACCGAAGAGCGCGTCGTCGCCACGCATGAAGCCGGCCATGCGCTGATGTTTTTTCTATTCGGCAGACAAAGCGAGATAACCCGCATAACTCTGGAAACCGGTGGCACCAGCGCTCTGGGCTTTGTCGAATCGGTATCGAAGCGTCCGTATTTTTACACCGAAAGTCGCCTGCGCAGCGAAATTGGCATAGCACTTGGCGGCTACGCGGCAGAAAAAATACTTTTCGGCGAAGTTTCTACCGGCGCTTCTGAAGATCTGCGCCGGGCCACTGCCGTTGCCACCGATATGGCGACCGTTTACGGCATGGCCGGCACGCCACGCGAATACACTTTTCAGGACCGGCGCCCCGACCCATATTATCTGCCGCAGTTATCGCCGCACATCAACCGCATCATCGATGAAGTTTCATCGAAAAGAACCGTGGCAGAGTGGAAACATTGGTAGTAAACTTGCAGAAACAACGTACCATGCAGTTGAAGGAAATCGAGGCTTTTTACGAAGGTCTGCAGAAATGAGCAAAACTGAACGCTATCTGAAAATGCGCACCCCGGCCGATCTGCTGACGGTGCACTTTTTTGCGACCAGCGGTCAGCTCAAAGGCCAGTTTCTGCAGGAACAGGACCCACCCTGGACTATCTGGTGGCAGGTTCCCGGCGATCAGGGTCTCATCGGGCGCCTCGGCAACATGCTGCAGGGTTCCATCGAAGCCCCGGAAACCGTCTGGCCGGAAGGCACTCCCGGCAGCTCCCTCAGAGCTATTTCATGGCTCGATCTGTTTCGCAAATCAGTGATCAGGGCTGAACCCACCCGCCCGGTCGCCGATGAAGTCATATTGATGACCGCTGACCGCGAACTTTTTTTTGCAACGGTGAAAAAGCATTTCATGCTGCAGCAGGGCCAGTATGAATTCGCCGTTTTCGATGCGGGCCGCGAATATTTTCTGCTGAAAATCAACAAACCGTCACTCTGGGTATTCAACACTCTCGCACCCGATGCCTTCACATGGTTCAATCAATTGCCGGGGCATTCAGGCATCTACATGGAAGCCGGCTGGCGCATTCATGATATTTCCGGGCCCGAATGTTTCAGTCAGTTCAAAATCGTCGACGGAGGCGTGCTCCTGATTCAAAAGGATGGGCGGCTCCTCAGCCTGAAACCATCGTGGAAAAAGGGTGAAAGCATAGTCAAGATCGAAACCGGCCGGGTCGACATTCCGCAGAAAAACGCCGAAATTGGCCTGAGCATCAAGCCTGGTTTGCGTAAAACAGATCGGCACCAGCTTCCCATCTTCTGGAAAATCGAAGACCATGGGCGCTTCAAGGCTATAATTGCCAACGAAGCCCTCGAAAATTTTCGCAATTACCGCAGCTGGCACTGCAAAGACGGCCGCCTTTATCTGATGGCCCGCGACACAAGCGCTGACCGCGCCGTCGCCAGCATTCTAACCGATGCATTTCCGGCCTATGCGGAAATCGAGGAACGCGTGCTGGTGCCTATCGGTCATCTGCTGACTCCCCGCTTGTCATCCGAGCGCCTGCACCATTTTTTTGGCGTGCCGGCCTGTGATTATCTCTGCTTCGAAAGAGATGCCGACTCGATCAGCAGTGTTCTGCTCGCCGAAAAAGACATGATGAAAATTGAGGATTTCGTTGCCCTCGAGATAGAACAGGCGGCGGCGAAGGCCGAGACAATTCAACCAGGCTGGAAATTCGAGTTCAAGGAACTCAAAAAAAAAAAGCAGCTGATCGAGATTGAAATCGAAACCGGCACTTTTGGGCAATTGAAAGCCGCAAAAGAAGGCGGAGAAGTTGCTGATGGCGTCACCGGCCCGGCCGCTACAATCAAGCGCCGGACGGCACTGAATCTGGACAACGTTCCCGACATTGGCAATTCAGAGCTTTCTGCTCTGCAACAGCGACTGATCGACATTGACCGGCAACTGAATGCCAATGTCATCTCGGCTGACCTCTGGCAACAGCGCGCCGAGGTTACCGGGCGGATGCGTTTGAAAGTTTCAGCTCTGGCAGCAATGATGAATGCCGCAGTATTGAAAAACGACACCGGGCTGCTGGCTGATTGCGCTTTTCAATACTGCAGCTTTCAGAAAGACCTTAAACCTCTGCTGCAGTCATCGATCAGTGAAGTAGAAAAGGGCAGACTTCTGGCGGCGATTCGCTCCGAAAAACTGTATACCGAATTTCACTACACACTGCTGCTGGTTTTTGCCGCTCGATTCAACGACCAGGACATTTTCGCTCAGGCTATTGCCGGCATGAAAAGTGGCTTTGCCGGCGAAAAGAGGGAATTCTCGAATTTTAATGAATCACGGGTGGCCTCTGGCGGCGGCATGAACGTTGAAAACCGCGTTGAACTGCTTACCGACAAAGATTATTCCCGCATAGAAAATAATCTCAAGGTCTTTCTAAGTCATATCGGCTGCTGCAGCAGTTTTGCAGTCGCCAATACCGTTCGTCTGCAATTGCTGCGCATGCTGGGCGTTCACCTCAGCGAAACGACTGTCAAAGGCCTGTTCAAATACCTGACACCCAGCCAGAATTCGCCATATGCCTATCAGCGTTTCAGCGCCGCACAGGCAACTGCGTATGGTCTGCCCGACAGATTTATGAACCTGATCAACGGGTGGCCTGAATCGGCAGCCGACACAAGTCACTCGCCGTCGGTTGCCAGATGGCTTAAACTATTCAGCATGGAGAAAATCCGCGAAACGCCGCTGCGTGATTTCTTTACCGGCGAGCTTTACCGGCCTCCATTCATGTTCAACCGCAAAGAAGAAAATGCGCAGACAAACGGAATGCTGCATAGTTCAAGCTGGCTGAGTGGCAATAACTGGATGCAGGAACTAGGTCTCGAATCTTTTCCTGAGCAGTGCGATGGCAAGCCGATTGCCCGAGCAGTTTATCAGCGTTTCAGCGACGGTCATTCAGACTGGAACATTTTCTTTTCCAGAGCACTGAAAACCGACGATTTTGTCATGAAAGCGAAGGCGCAGCGCCTGCTGCTGCTTATGGTTTCTGAATTCGGCCCTCACCCCGTTTTCGCCAATTTCATCGAGCCCTTGAAAATCGTTCGGCGCGCTGACAGCACCTGGGATATTTACCGCCTGACCATGTATTGCGACATTTTCAGGCTCTGTCTTGCCTATCGCCGCCCAATGGACGAACAGAGGTTGTTCGACATGTTGCTTTCCAGCATTCCGAGACCGCCACGGGGATGGGAAGATTTCATAGCTTCAGCGGAATGGATCATCATGTGCCTGCTGATGACCAGTTCGCCCAAGCGCCGCTTTCAGCTCGATGATCTGACGAACCGTTCGCTGTTATGGCTCGTTGAAGCTGAAAAAATCAATGACGAAGATATGTTTGCCGGGGCCATGACGGTGCTGAGCTTTCTCAGCATCGGCATTCTCGCCGATCTGGTTCCCGAAAAACTCGAAACCCACCAGCTGCTTGAAAAGCGCCGGGTGTTCTGGATACAGCACGCCTTTGCGCTGTCAACACAATCGGAAAAAGCCTTTACCACCTGGCAGAAAGCCTGCAGACCCCAGTAGTGACGACAGGAGAAGACCATGAACCTTCAAGCCTCTGAAACAGATATTATCAATGCTGCACGTGCCCGCATCGTCGATTACTATTCGCGCCTCAACGACTTCTTTCTCAAGCGCTCCGAACTTCTGAAACTGATGATGGTCGCTGCCGCCGCCCAGGAACCGATGCTGTTCATCGGTCGACCTGGCACCGCAAAATCGCTTCTGGTTTCAGTATTCTGCCAGGGCATGGGAATGAAGCAGGATGAATACTTTGAATACATGCTGACCAAGTTCACCGAACCCAGCGAAATCATGGGGCCGGTCGATATTCAGGAACTCAAGTCGGGCCGGTATCTGCGCAAGGTCGCAGGGCATCTTCCGACTGCAAAGATCGCGTTTCTGGACGAAATATTCAAAGCGAACTCAGCGATTCTCAACGTGCTTCTGACCGTAATCAATGAACGCAAATACTACCAGGAAGGTCGACCGTTGCCGGTGCCACTGGTCTGCATGTTTGCCGCCAGCAACGAGATTCCCGACTTCGGCGAGTTCGATGCGCTCAAAGACCGATTCATCATCAAAGCCGAAACCCTGCCGGTGCGTGATACCTGCTTCAGCGAACTGATCAGATCCGGGGTTGCCTTCGAAAGTCGCACCTACAATCGAGAAAAACCCTGGAAATCAGACTGCACCCTCGATGATTTCGTTCTCGTTCATGATTATATTGTCAGCACCGTTCTGCCGCAGGCCGTGCAACGCGAAGACAGGGCACTGCTTGGAGACGAGCGCGTCACCACTGCCTTCAAGGCGCTTATATCGGTGCTGGCCGATGAATTGAAGGTTGAAGTCACAGACCGCAAGCTTATCAAACTTTATAAATTGATTCTGACTCAGGCATTCATCTTCAATGGCGGCAAAGTAACACGAGAAGAACTCAAAATACTTTGTTACTGCGGCAACAATTTCTCCGACGTGCGCAAAATCAAGGATTACATTGAAGAGCGCCTTGCCAACCTAGACTGACAGGTATTTATATGCGTTTTCTTCTTCCCGATCAGATAGCGTTCTGGTATCGCCAGTCGTTGCAAAAATCCGGTTATCGTGAAGTGCATGCTTTTGTGCGTGACTTCTGGAAAGACCTGGTGCGTCGCGGCTGTCATGCGATGCCGCCCGGATTCATCGCCAGATTGATGAGTCGATTCATGTCGGTTCCAGTAGGCGAGCGCCTGAGCGGTCATGTCGGGTTTGCCGCCGAAAATGAATATCTCGACACCATCTGCAGTGCCGAAGGTGCTGACCGCCTCGAAGGCATATTCCTGCTGACCGGGGCTGACCGTGATACAGTGCTGGCCCAGGGAATCTTTCAGCAGATAATCGAGCGTCTGCCTCCGTTTCAATTTGCAGAAACAGCCTTTTCTGACAGCGAAATGGAAAAATCGTTCGCCGTTGCCGTCTCGACTTCTGCAGGATTTGATGTCGACAAGGCTCTCGATTCAATCTACGCCAACGCTGCCGCTGAATTCCGCCGCAGCGAATTCAGGTTTTACGCCGATGATATTTTCGAAATCGGCCACCCGGGGTTGTTCGAACGCCCTGCCGATCGCCTGTTTTTTCGGCGTATGACCAGGGCAATGAAGGGCATGGCCCGCTGGACCCGCAGTGTCTTCACCCTGAAGGAAGAAAGTTCATGGGTGGTGGCCAAATACGGTGAGCCACAGACTCTACCGCTGGGCGGCTACGATGAACTGACCACCAAAGGCAACCTTTCGTCACTTGTTCCCTCAGAACTAGCCTACATCGATGAGAGCATGCAGTTCGACCTTTTTGACTACAAGTTCATCGAAAACCAGTTGACCTACTTCAAGCGTGATTCAGGGGCGGTGTTCAGAATCAGACGGGATATCGTCGTCAGAGTCACCTTGAGTGAATTTTTCGAGCATGAACGCCATCTGGGACTTTTGTTCGCCTGGGTGTTCAACTTTGCAGAAAAGCTCATCGATACTTTTGTCAAAGATATGGTAAACGTACTCATCGTTCTCGATGGTTATCAACCATCTTCACTGCACGATGCCGGAAGTTTTTTCCGGCATTTTCTGTGCGAGAAGGGCCTGGACAAGCGAATTCAGCTTCTTTCGGGCAAAAGTGAAACGAGCCAGCTGCCCGACAGACTTCGCTCGAACGCTCAGACCTGGTATTTCAGCGCCGATGCTTCAACTGACGCGAATTTAGTCAGCTTCGTTTTTCCCCAGACAGATGATTTTGCGGCCCAACAGCCTGATGAACAGGAAAAGCTGCTGGGTGAAATTATCAATACCGCGATAGACAGGATGGTCAAAGGTGCAGATCGCCAGATTTGAAGAAAGAACTACAGTCGAAGGGCCTGGAGAGCGTTCGGCTCTATGGCTGCAGGGTTGCAGCATCAGGTGCCCGGCCTGCTGTAACCCTGAAATGCAGGAAAGTTCCGGAGGCTATTACATGACAGCAGCATGTCTGGCGGCGCAGATTCTTGCCGCCAAAGCAGAAGGCCTGACATTGCTCGGTGGCGAACCGCTCGATCAGGCTGTTGAACTGCATGCAATGTTAAAGCAGTTGCGGGATTCCGGATACCACGGCATTATTATGTTCAGTGGTTATCAGTGGGAAACGATCAGCTCCGATCCTGAAAAATTTCGGATCGCCGAATTGTGTGATCTCGTTATTGCCGGGCCATTCGAACCGACGATGGCGCCGGGAAACCGACGCTGGATAGGGTCAGACAACCAGACATTGCATTTCATTACTGACTTTTATGACAATCTGCGGTGCAACTGGCCAAAATTCAGACAAGAGATCGAAATTTTCATCAAAGATGGTATCATCATGGTTAACGGTACACCTCTTGGGCCGGAGCATGAATTTGCCCGGCTCGTGGTCAGACAGAACGGAGTGAAAGACTGATGCGTAAATTCATCATCGATTTCGAATTCAATCAGACTACGGGTGCGACCCGCATCATCGTTGACTTCAATGACCCGTCGATGTCGAGCATCGAGATCAATGAAGCCATTCGCAATGGCGAACTGCTCGAAGACGTTTTGAAAGAAACCGGCCGCCTCTTTGGCGATAATGTTGCCAATCGCGTCAGAAATGGCGAAATAGCAGCAGTATGCCTCGACCATCACCCCGAGTTGCGAAAAAATGAAGGCGAACTCATTATCAATCAGCAACAGGAGACACGCCGGGAGATCAAACAGTGAAGCTGCAGCTTTTCCCTGAAGACCTGCTGCTAGAATTTGTCGAAAATCGCCTGAATGGGGGGTTCGACAAACCGGTAAAACACGAGCAGCATTTCAGGCATCTACCCCAGGACATCGAGTTCTCTGAGGAATTTGCCGGTAAATGGCAGACAATGGTCGTTCCTGCTGTCAGAAGGTTCATCGCGTCAATTTTTTCTTTGCGCGGTTTTCTATTTGCGGTCGATGGTTATACCAGGCGCTTTACCGCAGCTGACCCGGCATTCTGGGAAGGTCTTGAATTCAGGTTTTCAAACCGCGGGGCCGAACGTCTCTACGAGCAGATGCGGCGACGGATCACCGAAGAGGAACCAATGTTTCTCCTGGTATTACCGGGTGATGCTCTGCTGATAAGTGTCTGTCTCAATGATTTTTCGCTGTATTCATACCCGTGGCTGGGCAGAAACGGTGCTGGCTGGCTAATCAAAGCCTGTCATGTTGCCTGGCAACAGGTTGGCCCTCTCCAGGTTCCTTGGCAGTGTCTTTTCGAAGATCCGGCATCTGTAGAGTTGCCCTTGCGGGATTACCTGATCGAAAGGGCGGCCGATTACATTGCAGCCTGCAATGAAAGACTGTCAGAGCTGTTTCCCGGAGCTCTCAATGGGCATATGCCAAGACCGGCGCGCTGGCTGGGCCTTTCTTTCAGCAGTCGCCAGGTGGGATTGCCAGAATTTTACCAGCATGTGAACGGCTTTGTCGCCTCGGTACGAAAGGCCATTGCCTTCTGGTGTGGCGAAGGGGCTGTCTGCATCGATGATGAACGCTTTATAGCCGGCGCCGCAAGAACCTACGGGCTTGACAATGAATTTGCAGTGTTCGAACAGGCTGCAGGCAGTATGGTTGAAAATATTACCAACAGGGAGCAGATTTATGAGTCGCTCATACGCAATTAGAATTCCTATCGAGGTTCTTCTCTCAGAGACTCTGCGCAACCGCCTTGCAGGTTTCAAACTTAATTTTCCACTGCTCGAGATTCTTTCACCCGAGCGCATGCGCGAACTGGTTCGCAGCGCATTGCTGGAAGCCGGCTTTACCGAAGCCCCCGGTGGCGGTCTGTCGATGCCTGCCGGTTTCAAGCAAAGCGCTATCATCGATCCGGCCACCATGGAAATGATTCTCAGCCTGGATATTCCTGCTGAGCATCTTGTGAGGATGGAGGAAGAATCGATTCCCGGCATGGAGCATCTGATAAAAAATGCCCTTGCCAGAGGCACAACCATCGATAATGGTTCAATAAACGATCTTTCTGAAAAAATGGCCCGCGAGATGGCCAACCTGGCAGTCAAGGCCCAAACCACCGTGAATGGCGTTCTCAAGGATGTCTACCGGGAAGCAATCAGAGAAAAAGCCGGGCAGATCGGTACCGTCAGCAATATCAGCGAAAGTAGTGACGGCAACATCTACCGCATCCACATCGAGATCGATCAGTGAGTGGAATTCAGTCGCCCGGCTCCTAGAATCATTACCAGAAGCGAGTTTCAGACAAAATAATTATTTTTATCAGGGGGGCTTACGGGTTGGTCATTTCATTCTTATAATTCAACACAATAAGGTTTGATCGTGAAGAAACAAGAAACCAACGGAGGTTATAAGTATGAATAACGTATTCAAAGCCATTTCGGTAGCTCTGGTAACTTTCGGCCTCTTCGCTGGCTCCGCTGAAGTTTCCCAGGTCATGGCCGCCAAAAAAGATGATACTTCCTGCTTCACCAAGATGGCCCGCAAAGTAAAAAGAAATATCAAGAAGGCCGTTAAGAAAACCAAACGCGCCGTTGTTAAAACTGCTGCCAACGCTCAGAATGCAGTTATGGATTCAGCCGTAAAAGCCAAAGCATCTATCACCGGCAAAAAAGCCAAAAAGACCTTCGTTAAAGGCCACTACAAAAAGGGTAACAAAACTCTCACCAACGGCCATTTCCGCAAAGTCAGCAAGAGCGGCAAAGCCTGAAACAATTAAGATCTGAAGAAACGGGGGCTTCCATTCGGAAGCCCCCGTTCTATTTTCTGCCAGCCGCTGAAAAATTACCTGATAAGCAAACCGAATCTCTGGTAACATTAA
>CAZPCO010000007.1:25819-29524 GCA_964585025.1 uncultured bacterium
GAGCTATCGCTTGAAGCCATTACCTCTTAAAATCTTTCTGATCAGCTTTATTATGTGGAATGCAGCCACAGCTGCCGTCTACCCCCAGGATTTGACTGCGCCGATTTTCAATCGCGGCCTGCAGCTTTATTCTGTGGCAGATTTCAATGGAGCCGCAGACTACCTTGATCAGGTGGTAACCATGTGTCCGGAACATGACCAGGCACGTTATTATCTCGTCTACAGTCTAATGCAAACCGGCAAAAATAAAAAAGCATTGCAGCACGCAAAAATACTGGCCCAGAAATACCCGCAACAGCAACAATACGGGATACTGGTCCAACAGCTGGAACACCAGCAGACCGTAATTACCCCAGCTCACCGGGCTGATGCCGGCATCGAACAAACTGCGCCAGCTGCCAACGCACTGCCAGTCGAAAAACCTTCCAGACCCGATACGGCACGCGAACAAACCGAACTCGACAGAGCTGTTTCCATGATCGATGAAGAAAATTTCGCATCGGCAACGTCCGCACTCGAAAAAATCCTTGCAAAATCGCCTCGAGATCCTTTGGCAACCCACTATATGGGAGTCGTCGCCTTCAACCAGCGCGACTTTTTTTCGGCGGCCACTCGATTCGAAAAAGCCATCGACGCAGGCAGTCGTGATTTTGAAACCCGTTTTCTGGCAGGATCGAGCTATCTGAACCTTCAACAGTTCGACAAAGCTGCCGCCCATTTCAAAAAGGCGCTGGAGATCAAAGACGACATCTTCTGCCAGCTGAATCTGGCGGAAATTTTGATGAAAACAGCCAGATATCACGAGGCGGAACAGATGTACAGGAAAATCCAGAAATCCCATCCTGACATAATCGATGCTCAATCAGCTCTGGCACAGATCCTTTTCGAGCAGGGCTACATCGATGCAGCCTCGGCGGCAATAAACGAGGTATTGGCAGAACATCCTGACAATGCAAGAGCCAGACTGGTAAAAGCCAGAATTCTCATGGAGAGCAAGATGTATGCCGAAGCCGCCGAGGAAGCAAGACTCGCTTTCAATGCCAACCCGGGCGCGGCGGAATATCGCGCCTGTTATGCTCTCGCCATGATCCGGAATTTCCAGGTTCCGCAGGGAATTGAACAGGCGCGGGCAATTCTTCAGGAACAGCCTGACAATATTGACGCGATGCTGGTGATTGCAGAAGGTCTGATAGTTTCTGGTGACACATCTGGTGCTGAAGCACAACTGGCCGCAGCGGAAAAAGCCGGCCAGCAACCTGAAACAAGCTATCTACTCGCCAATATGGCTCTTACAGGCGGCAAAAATGATCTGGCCCGCCAGCATTTCCAGAACTATTGCAAACGTTCGAACGGCCAGCCCAGAGCCCTTCTCGACTACGCAAGATTTCTTGAAACGGTTGGTGACCAGGTTGAGGCAGCCAAAGTTTACCACCAGATTCTCAGCGACCATGAACAGACAAGTTTTGCCGAAGAAGCCAGAACTGCAATCGAGCGGCTGGCACACACTGAAAGCCGCCCGGCCGCAGCTGTAACCCCGCGAATTCCCATCCCGGGATTGTATAACCCATGAGGAAAAACCTGCTGGTTTTCTTTGTTCTTCTGATCTGTTCAGGCCACGGAACTTTGGGGCTGGCCTGCGATTCTTCAATGCTGGAAATTCTTACCGGCATGAGTGCCCAGAAGCAGCTTACCACCAGAATGCTGGTTGTTTCGCAGAAAATGCAACAGACCGGCACCCTTTTGAATGCCTTCAACATTGCAGCAGCAGCTAAAATGCATCAGGAGGTAATGGAAAACTGGTTGAGTATCACTTCGCAGATTCAATCGCAGGCCAGTGAAGTAAGGTATTCACCAATCGTTTCACTGCTGATTGCCATTTCTCAAGATCTAGGTCAGATCAGGCGTCAGCTCGAATCCGGAAATCTTGACATGATCCACGAAATCATCGAAGTCTGTATTACCAGAATCTCGCTTGCGTGTGCAGGGCTGAACGATCACAGATCCATGCGCGACTTTCTCGAAATTGAACTGGAAATTTTCCAGATGCGGCCACACATGAACGATCGACAGCTGCTGAAAAATAAGATCGACAGCAGTTCACTGCCACAACGGTTGTCGACATTTCTTCCGGAAACGGCTTCAGCAGCACCGGCTATGATCGCAGATATGACAGACAACTTCAACAAGATCCGTAATGCTCTTTCTGAAACCGACCTATCTGAATCAGCCGTGCAAAATCTCATGCAATCGCTGGTCAGTCAATTCATCGCACTGAAGCAATATCTCCTGAACGCAAACTTTTTTAAACAGTAGTAAAAATCTTTTTCATTGCCGTTATCTCTCTCTCCCTGCTAAGATTTAGATGAGAATGGACCGGAGGTACACCCAAATGCTGAGAAAGATTTCAGCAACTGTTCTGCTTTGTCTGACTTTTTCCGCTGCAGCAGCCGACACTATTATGGTCGATACCCGCCTGATGCTGCTGGCGCATCCTCTTTTCGCCAGTTTTGACACAGCCACCGGTCGCTTCAAGGGCAGTTCTTCTGAATTCGTCATGGGTGGTCAGGAAGGTGTCGATCAGCTGATCGCCGAAATCAAAAAGCTTGATCAATGGCTGCTCAATTCACCAAAACGTCTCCAGGAAAAACTGCATCTTGTGCCCTTACCCAATCGCATTTCGGCAGAGCGCGCTTTTCTGGCCGAAAAGCGTCAGGTCGAGAAACGTCTGGCAACGCTGCAGATAAGAGCCTATAACGCCAGACTGGTTCCAGGCAGACCTGGTATCACCCCGGAAGTATCTACCATGCCCCAGATCAACGAGATTGGCTCTGACATAAGGGCAGTGCTCAAACTTCTGAAGGAGCGCTATAAAACGAATATCGTCATCGACGCGGCGGAACTGCTGCCGATAACCAGCCACGAAACAGCTAAGAATGAGCTTTTAATAAAAAATCTGCATCGAAAGCTCTGGAAAAATCAGAAACTCGCTGCTGACGAAGACTTCGATCGCTGGGTCGAACAGGCAGATTCTTACTGGGCGATGCGTTTTGGTCTGAATGCCAACGTCATTCCGGTTGGAGCACGCGATGTCAGACTTGAAGCCATCAAACTGCTAGAAGATCGCACGAAGGGGATTAAACAATGAAATATTTCGCAGCATTGATCGTAACATTGATCTTCCTGCCGGCTGTTTTTGCCGCCGAAGGTGGATGGGCAACCGTTGATACCCGCATTCTTCTGATGTTGCACCCGCAGATGAGCGGTTTCGATTACAGCAATGGCAGATTTTTTCGCAATCCCGACGGCCTCGATATCGAAAAAGCCGTTGCCCAGTTAAAATCAGCGCAGGAAAGCGCTGCAAAAGAATGCATTCCGCTGAGAGAGAATTGTCAGAAGCTGATGCAGCAGAAATTTGCAATCAGCCAGCAGCTGACCCGCCTCACCGGAACCCCGGCACCTGGCGACCTCGAAAATTTTCGTCGTGAAAAGGCGCTCCTTGAAGCATCCCTTCAGGAAGTGAAGCGACAGAAGCCTGCCAATCGTGAAGCTGAAAGACTTTTTGCCGCCCGGCAAGTTGACCTGCAGGATCGCCTGAACGTAATTAACAGTCGCCTTGCAGGAGATATGAACAATTTGTCGCCTGACACAAACGAGAAAGAGTTCAAGAACAAATTGGCAACCATCGAGACAGGGTTGCGTGAAAAC
>CAZPCO010000008.1:0-27951 GCA_964585025.1 uncultured bacterium
GTAACAGATATGCGTCGACAAAAGTCGGGTCGAGGGCCGGAATCAGCTCAAGGGCAAACTCGACGCGATGCCAGAGACCTCGGTGCGAATCGGCGTCCATCTGAATCCATAAGAGATTGGCTGCCAGTTCAGCAAATCCAAGCTGGCGCAGCAGAAGTACCAGGCCGGGAGAAACGGCTGGATCGTTGGCTTTGCCATGTTCATGGTGTTCGTGACCTTCATGATGCTCGTCATGTGTGTGCTGGCAGCTGGTCATACCTGTGGTTCCATGTAGTTCGTCATGAACATGACCAGCTGCAGTCGGGTGGCTTTCTGAACCCGCATGCGAGTGCAGATGACCCGGGTAATCTTGCCCGGGCTCATGTTCGTGATCTGAATCGGTGTCCGCTTGATGCCTGGCTTCTTCGCTTTTGTTGTCATGGTGTTCGCCACCGTTATGATCAGAGTCAGTTGCATCGTCGTTGTCGAAAAAGGCACCTGAACGCTGTTGAATCTGTTCAAGACTTTCAAGGGCGCTGTTGTCTTTCATTTCGCGACGGTGCTGCTCCAGATAAAAGTGTCTGGAAACTGCTGTCAAAAACAGAGAGAAGAATAGTAGCAACAGATATCTGCGCTCTGTCATATCACAGATCCTTTTTCTGTAAAGCCCATGAGCCTGCAACCAGCAGGAAAAACAGGTAGCATGCTGCATAGCCGATGGCCCACATGGCAAAGGACGGAGAAATGGCGAGGTCTTTGAGAATTTTGTATTTGATGTTGAAATAGCCGAAATTTGGAATCACCCAGTAAACAACATCAGTAAGATAGGAAAGCAGCGGAATATCAGCTTCGAATACCAGATGCTGCACATGTTCGGCCATGCTGCCAAGCAACACGCAGAAAATCGACAGTGAAAAGCAGACAATCAGCGAGTCGGTAAGAGAGAACAGCAAAACCATGCCGGTCATGATCGCAAATTCCAGAATCATGAACAGGGCAACCCATTGAAAACCTTCCCAGAGAACGCCAAACTTGATGTACAGCAGCAGGGTCAGAATACCCAGCATGATCAACATGTTGATGACCGCCGCCAGCAAAGTTCCGAGAAATTTGCCCGTATACAGCTCCCAGCGGCCCATTGGCAGAGTAAAAACTGCATAGATAGTTTTGCGCTGGATCTCGTCACGCAGCGTGGTCGACCCGATGAACAATGCGATAAGAAAGCCGAAAAGCGAGATGATCGACAGGCCGACATCCTGAATCATGCGGTATTCAAGACTTGGGGTTGTCGAAAAGTGCCCGAAAAGGTTGAACATTCCGAGGGCGATGCAGACGAACACCAGGTGTACAGCCAGCATTTTATGCCTGGCGACATCGAGAAAGGTATCCCACATGATGAGTTTGATGCGTGCCAGCATGTTAATTTTGCCCTCCTTCCGATACAGACTGCCGATCAGCAAGAGTTTTTACAAACAGCTGGTCGAGGGTAAGCATGACCGGAGTCAGCTCAAGCAGATTTCCGCCGGCCGAGATAATGGCCCGGGTTAATTCGTTGACAACTGGCTGGCTTTCAACGGTGAATTCAAGTATGGAAGGCTCGATCTGTCCGGGTGTGAATGCGGCTCTTTCGGTGGCAAACTTAGCTGCAGCCGTGCCATCGGCAAAACCGGCAACTACCTTTATCTGTGAGGTTTTCAGTAGTTTCTCCAGACGGTCATTGACAACGATGCGGCCACGGTTCATGACACATACGGTGTCGCAGACATCGGCAAGAATGCCTGCCGCATGTGAATTGACCAGAATGCTGATTTTCTGCTTTTTCAGTGTCATCAGCAGTTCCTTGAGCATTACCTGGCCACAGGGATCTAACCCGCTGAACGGCTCGTCGAGAAAAATCAGCCGTGCTTGACGCAGAAGAATGCGAGCAATATCAGTGCGTTGCCGCATGCCTTTCGAGCAGGCGTTGAGCAGGCGGTCGCGGTAATCCCACATGTCTACCTGACGCAGATGTTCTTCTATTTTTGCCGCTTCGTTTTCTATACCGCTCAAACGGGCATGAAAACGCACATATTCATAAACTGAGAGATGGTCAGGGTGCTGTATTGCTTCAGGCAGAAAGCCGACTCCGGCCCGTGAGGCTGCTGTTGGCACCGGCGCACCAAACATCTCGGCTTTACCTGAGGTTATGCTGGTCAGGCCGAGAAGCATTTTCATGGTGGTGGTTTTTCCGGCCCCATTAGGCCCGAGCAGGCCGGTAATTTCACCTTCGTTCAGCTTCAGGGAAACACGATCGACAATCTTTTCTTTTTTTACCCAGCCAACAATCTTGGTTATTTCTTCTGCAACAAGCAGTTTGCTCATCTGTCTCTCCATCTCATGCGTTGAGTCTGCTTTATCGGCCTTAGCCAACGTTAAATCAATTATTTAACCTTATTTATCCGGGGGACGAGAAACGTCCCCCGGAATCTTGTTTGTCAATGAGAGCAGGCGTTAGCACCGGTCTGAAGCGTTCCATTGAGATAGGCTTCAGCGGCGGCTTCAGGGGTCTGGCCGCCCTGAACTCCGGTAATTACCTGGATGCCGTTCTGGGCAAACAGTTCCTGAGCCCGATGCCCCATGCCGCCAGCTAGAATCAGCGTGGCCTTCTGTTCGGCAAGCCAGCGCGGCAGAACGCCTGGTTCGTGTGGTGGCGGGGTCAGCATTTCTTTGTTGCTGATCTGCTTCTTATCATTGATGGTCAGAATGCAGAACTGCTGGCAATGACCAAAGTGAGTGCAGAGAGTTCCTTCAGTTACGGGAATCGCGATTTTCATTACGGGTCTCCTTGATTTTTTTCCAGATGTTGACCAGAGATTGCGAAGCCGGGCTGTTCCGGTCATATTCTACGATCGGAATCCCGGCTTTTATTGATTGTTTAACGGCGTCATCGAAGGGAATTTCACCAATGACTTTGTAGCCGCCCGCAGTTGCCAGATCGTGAATGCGTCTGGTGCCTGGAGCGTTGATATCCGCTTTATTGATGATGATTTCGGGAATCAGGCCAAAATGTCTCACCAGTTTGATGACGCGCTCAAGATCGTGAAGAGCGGCTACCGAGGGTTCAGTTATGAGAATGACCCGGTCTGAGCCTGTTACGGCAGCAATCGCCGGGCAGGCAGTGCCAGGCGGGCCATCACAGATCAGCCATTCTTTGTTTTGCTGTTCAACTACCGCGAAAGCCAGGTCGCGAACCATCGAGACCAGTTTGCCCGAGTTTTCGGCGGCGGTATTGAGGTCAGCATGAATGAGGGTGCTGCCCAGGCCCTCAGACATCATCAGTTTGCCGGTTTCGCAGCGCTTTTCACTTATCGCTTTGGCCGGGCAGATTTCGATGCAGAGGCCACAGCCTTCGCAATGAGATTCATGCACCCGGTAACCACCATTATGAGGGTCGACTTGTATAGCTTCAAAGCGGCACTCTTCGTAGCATTTGCCACATTTGGTGCACTTGAGGGGGTTGATTGTTGCCTGCGAGCCAAGACTGATACTGCTTCTATAAAGATTGCGGCCTCTGAGAAGCAGGCTGAGATTAGCGGCGTCAACGTCGCAATCGGCAAAAACTCTGCTTTCTGCCAGAGCTGCAAAAGCTCCGGTTACAGTAGTTTTGCCGGTGCCGCCTTTGCCGCTCAAGATTGTGATTTCCTGGTAATTCCCCTGTTTTTGCTCGACTGTTGCCGGGCTTTGTCCATACTCAAGGTTGCTGGTCAAGTCGGGATTGAATCTGACTGGAACCTTCGCTGTGTCGATAAACCTGGTATAACAGTCGATAAAAAGCGGTCGAAGCGTTGGAAATTCAGCCGAAAGAATTTTGCCTTCGCAGCAGGTGCGCGCGTATTCCCGGCTGTATGGTATACGGCCGATAATTGGCACTGCGTGATGTTCTGCAAGCTTTTCGATGATCGTGTCGTTTTCGTCTGAGCGGTTGATGACAATGCCTGCGGGCTTTTCGAGCTCATTGCACAGATTCAGAGCCAGGCTGAGGTCATGAGCGCCAAAAGGTGTGGGTTCGGTTACCAGAATGACCCGATCGGCGGTTCCAATGGTTTTGACCGCGCTACAGGCCGTTCCTGGCGGCCCGTCGAGAATCACGAGAGCGCTGTCCGGAGCGGATTTTATCAACCGGGTTATTACCATCGGGCTTTGCGATTCACCAATCTTCAGCCGACCGTAGGCAAACCTGAAATAGCGGTTTTCGGTCGCACGAAGAATTTCACCGATTGGCAATTGCTGCATTTTGATTGCCTGATGTGGACAGACGGCTGCGCAGACCCCGCATGAGTGGCACATGTCGTTGAAGACGAGCGGGGTGCCTTTAACCATGGCGATGGCATTGTATCTGCATTTGTTGGCACATCGACCGCATCCTATACATTTGTCGGCAATGAATTCAGGCTTGTCGGCAGATACTGTCTCAGGGTCATCATAATCGCAGTGGAGAAACAGATGACAGTTTGGTTCTTCCACATCGCAGTCGAGCAGACAGACGGGCTTGCGAAAGTATTCTGACTGGCCGAGTGCCCAGGCCAGGCTGAGTGAAACAGTCGTTTTGCCGGTGCCACCTTTGCCGCTGCAGATTGCAATTTTCATCGCTTATACCCAGTGCCCTTCGACATTTGCGTTGTCAGCAGGCTTGATGCTGCCGTTTTCTATCTGCTTAATGGCTTCTCTGGCGCTCATCTGGCCGCTGACGTTGTAAATTTTGACACCGGCAGCCTTGAGAACCCTGAAGGCTTTGGGCCCGCAATGACCGGTGACGATAGCTTCGGCTCCCAGATTGACAATGTTCTGAGCGCTCTGAATGCCGGCCCCCTGGGCTGCCTGCAGATTTTGAGTGTTGCCATGCCATGTGCAGGTATCGTTGATGCTGTCATAAAGAGCAAACATCTGGGCTCTGCCGAATCTGGGGTCGACTATGGCATCGAGACTCTGTTCTCTTAAAGAAATTGCATACTTCATCAGTCTGTCTCCTTTGGGACAAAAATAAGCTCAGCGTTTTGGTTTTTCGGCAGGCTCAATCTTTTCGCTATGGCAGGAAGGGCAGTTTTCTTTGTTTTCATTGCGTGCAAAGGTGCTCTCGCATGCCGGACAGTAATAAAGATTGTGCATATATTCAACCGTTCCGCCTTCTATCTTGATCGCCTTGCCTTTTATCAGCGCTTCGGCAATTTTTTTGTGGGCAGAAGCCACGATATTACCAAGAGTCTGCCGCGAAATGTTCATTTTGGCAGCTGCATCTGCCTGATAAAGTTCTTCGAGGTCAGTGAGCCTGACGGCTTCAAGCTCATCAAACGTCAGGCTTACAGTTTCAAGTTCGCGAACGGGTATTCCGGCTGGTTTAAAATAGGTTGTCGAAAATTCGCCGCTAACCCGGCGCTGCAGTCTTGGTCTAACCATAAATCAGTATCCTTTTCTGGCATAAGCTAAAAACTATATTATGATGCTGAACTCTGCAAGTCAAGCATATCGTTAAGAATCATTGCAAAGGGGAGTATTATCATCCTGCACCCTATGACTCCATCTAGCTGCCGCTTAGACCGAATATTTTGCCACAACTGACCTGCCAAAAACTTCAGCTGTCCTCCAGGCATCTGCGTGATAATGTTTTGTGCGGCAATACGGCAAATGACAGTTGTATACACCGATGCGAAGCAGGCGGGTCTTCATGCAATTTTTGATGAGTTCAGTGCCGTCGCGGCTTTTTTCGGTTTCTCTTTGCTCGTTGCGACTGGCCGTTGTCGATGAATCTGCGTCCGCGCAGCGTTCCTTTGAAAAACATCATGAGGGAACTGACAAATGAGGTTGTCAGAACTATTCCAATCCCGGTGACAAAATCAATCTTGCCGCCGCGGGGATCATCAAAATAGTTAAAAACAAGTAATAAGCCGGCTATGACCCCGCATATCAGGCCCATCTGTAAAATATCCACCAGAAATGGATCCATTGGGGGGGGGTGGCGGTATTTTGTGGCTGGCGGTGCTGCATCGACAGGAACCTGAGGTTCTGACCCCTGCCGCCCATATTTTTCTGCCATCGGTTAGAACTGACCGGTGCGCAGCAATACCAGAGTACAGGCCTGAATCACATTGAGTCCTCTCTGGCGCAGATTTTCCATCAGGGTTGGGTTCTCGGTTCCCGGATTGAAAATGACTCGGCCTGGTTTGAGATTGACGATGTCATTTTCAAGGGCTGTCAAGGCATCGGCAGAAAGGTAAAGAGTCAGAGTGTCGACCTGACCGTTGACTTGCTTGAGTCTGGCGACTACTGGCAAGTTTTCGATTTTATCGGCAACCGGATGTACCGGAACCACCTCGTGTCCATGTTCAAGCAACATGCAGACGGCCTTGTATGAATATCGTTCAGGGTTTGGGCTGGCGCCAAGCACTACGACGCGTTCTTTTTTCTGGCTCATAAAACTCCTTGCCGATTGGTATTATCTTGTAATAAATTATCATACATAAGTATTATTTCAATAATATTTTAGACAGGTTAACCTGAAAATATAAAAAAATAGAATGTCGTTAGAGCATATTTACATGCTCCGGCATCGAAAAGGAGAGAGAATGAAACTCGCGGAAAGACTGATTGAAATCGCCACGCCATGGGCAGCCGGCCGTATTGTCAAAGATCTGCGTTTTGGCCTTGGATATTCCTGTGTCGAGCTCGATAACGGGCATATCGGCCTGGCATGTACTCTGGTCAATGACAAGGCATGTTCCTGCACTCATCTCCCTGCCGCCGGCACCATTGCCGGCAGTGCTGCGGAAACTGTTCTTTCCTGGCTAAGTCAAGATAACGATCTGGCTCGCGCTGCCGGTCTGGCGGTTTTTAATGCCCTGAATGCGACTAATAATCGCAATTTTGTAAGTGGTGAAGCGGTATCGCTGCTGAAGATACAGCCTGAAGATCACGTTGTCATGGTAGGCTATTTTGCTCCGGTTGTTCCTGCGATCAAGGCCAGCGGCTGCCGCTTCGAAGTTGTCGAACTCAACCCCGACAAGCCCGACGTCATTTCGCCAGAACAGGGTTTTCGAGCTCTTGAAGAGTGTGATGTCGCGATTATTACTTCGACCAGTATCATAAACGGCACCTGTGATGGGCTGTTGCAGTCTCTCAAACGGAACCGTGCCGCCCTGATGCTTGGGCCGTCGACGCCGATGTGCCCTGAAGCCTTTGCCGGCACGAGAATCACCCAGTTGAGCGGTTCTTATGTGGCTGATGCTGAACGTGTTAAATGCATCGTTTCAGAAGGTGGTGGCACAATGCTGCTCAAGAAACATCTGCTTTTCAAGAACGTTGTGGTATAGTGCATCCATGCAGGTGATCGATGCTTACAACTGAGATGTCGCTGGCTCTTAACCCCGAAAAAGCCATGAGTATTGTCCTAGAGGCTATACAAGAGGTTATTCCTTTTGAGCTGGCGGTCATTATGAGCCTGGAAAAGGGGAATATGCTGCAGGTGCGTTTCAGCAGCGGGGTTCTCAATAGCGATAAACTCGCCAATCAAGTGATTTCCGCTGACGATCGACCCGATATTCGGGCAGTGCTCAGGCATGGCGAGGTTTCAGTGATCAAAGACCGTAGCGAACCCCAGCAACGCGATACCTGGGATGGGGTGGTGGAATTGCCGGCCGGGCATTCATGCATGTTGACGCCCCTGAAGGCTGGCAGCGAAACGATCGGGTTGATGACTCTCGACCATAGGCAATGTGATTTGTTTACGCCAGAGCGGGTCAAAATTGCCGGCATTCTGGCAAAACTTCTGGCAATAGCTCTGGCCCAGGCGTTGCAGAATGACAGTCTGATGAGCGAAAAGGCGGCCCTGGTCTTTGAGAGAAATTCGTTTGTTGCAGAAATGGCTCAGGTAGCTGGCGGTCTGATTGGGAACTCGGCTAAATGGCTGCAGGTGCTGGAAAAGATACGACTGGTAGCTCCTACCGACTCGCATGTAATGATTCTCGGCGAAACCGGCACCGGCAAAGAGCAGGTTGCCAAAGCGGTTCATGCTCTTTCCGGGCGTGCAAAGCTGCCTTTTATAACGCTGAATTGCTCGGCTTTGCATAATAATCTGGCAGAAAGTGAATTGTTTGGCCATGAAAAAGGTGCTTTCACCGGTGCGGTTTCGAACAGAAAGGGCCGCTTTGAACTGGCTGATGGTGGCACTCTGTTTCTTGATGAGCTGGGTGATCTGCCGGTCGAGACCCAGCCGAAACTGTTGCGTGCCATTCAGCAGGGCACTTTCGAACGCTTAGGCGGAGAAAAGACGCTGCATGCTGATGTGCGTATCATCAGTGCTACAAATGTCAGGCTTGAAGAGAAGATTAAGCAGGGCCGTTTTCGCGAAGACCTCTACTACCGCCTGAATGTTTTTCCGATTATGGTGCCGCCTCTTCGTGACCGGCAAGGTGACGTAGTTTTGCTGGCGCATCATTTTTTAGAACGGATGCGGATCAGATTTGGTTACGACAAGGTGGTGTTTTCCAGCATGGCGATGCGCAAACTGCTGGAAAATGCCTGGCCCGGAAATGTCAGAGAACTGCAGAATACAGTTGAAAGAGCTTTGATCAATTGCCGCGGTGGCCAGATCGAGCCTGAACATATATTTTTTGAAGCGCAGTTAAAGCTGCTGCCGGCAGGATGTGAAGCTGCTGATACTGCTGTTGCCGATTTCGAGACTGAGATAGGGCGGGTCATAACCCGTGCTTTGCAGCAGTGTGGCGGCCGAATTTACGGCAAAGACGGGGCAGCGGCTCTGCTAAACCTAAAGCCGACTACCCTGCAGAGTAAGATGAAAAAAATCGGACTCAACAAGAGGGTTTCAGAAAGAATCTGATCAAGCTTTTCGGCCATAGAAATGATTTTACGGTCTGAGTGATTTTGTGGGATGACGCAGCACCGAAATACGGGTTGTACCGAAATGCCGTTGCGTTGTCTGACGATATTTCGGTGAATAAGTTGTTCCTGTTAGCGCTAACCCCCTTCAGAAAAGGAAAAACAAGCCTGGCACGCGGTTTGCTTTTACCACGGCGTTACTGATGCAAACTATATATGGAGGAATCATGGAAAACACACAGAATTTTGGAATGCCGCTTCTCGGTGATAAAATGCCCGAATTTTCTGCTCAGACTACTCATGGCATGAAGAGTTTCCCGAAAGACTATGCCGGCAGGTGGATCGTTCTTTTCAGTCATCCTGGCGATTTTACCCCCGTTTGTACCACTGAATTCGTTGCTTTCGCCAAACGCGAAACTGAATTCAAAAAGCTCAATGCTGAACTCGTAGGTTTGTCGATCGACCAGGTTTTCTCACATATCAAATGGGTCGAATGGATCGAAGAAAAGCTTCAGGTCAAGATTCCCTTCCCGATTATCGCAGATGATCAGGGTAATATTGCCAAGAAGCTTGGCATGCTCCACCCGGGCAAAGGCGCTAACACTGTTCGTGCGGTATTCATCATCGACCCGAACGGTATTACCAGACTGATCATCTATTACCCGCAGGAAATTGGCCGCCAGGTCGACGAAGTGTTGCGCGCCCTCAAAGCCATGCAGGTCGCCGATGCAAACAAGGTCGCTCTTCCCGAAAACTGGCCGAATAATGAATTGCTTCACGACAAAGTTATCGTGCCGCCTGCCAAGGACATGGAAACTGCTATGAAGCGCAAGGCCGAAAAGGACAGTTACGACTGGTGGTTCGTTTACAAGAAACTCTGATTTTCCTCTGAAATCGTAGCTAACCCGCCCGGAGATACTTAATCTCTATATGGGCGGGTTTTACATTCATGATGCTTCTTAATGCCGGCAATGGCATCTTATTGATTGCTGCTAAAATAAAGCTTCTCTGAGAAGCCGAGCTATCGAATAGCCTCAATTTATTTTTTGGCAGGATTCAATTGAATATGATCATGCTATAAATTCTGAGTTGGACTTGCCTGGTAGGTATTTGTACAGGTATGATTTCTGAGTTCTTTTGAAATCTGAACAAGGTGGAATCTATGAATAAAATAGTCAGGAATTTTGCTGGTGCGATGATGGCTTTTAGGATTTTTGTTTCACCACTTTCGGCCGAAGTCACCGGCAGTGCTGATGAAATCGCTTCTCCGATTCTGGCGAATGTGACCAGACTGGCACAGTTGACCAACGATACTAACGATCAGGCTACCAAACTGGTTGTCGATACTATGAAGAATCATCTCGAGAGTGTGATCGGCAAATCTCTCGGTGGTAACGATGAACAGGTTAAAAAAGCTATCGAAGCGGTTGATGAGCAGGTTAAAAATCTGCTGGCCAAATCACATGGCGACAGCGGCAAAATGATCGATGCTCTTCTCAATGATATCAACACTCAGGTTGGCGACATTCTCAAGCAGACAAACGAATTCACCGGCAAGGTGATCGAGCAGAGCATCAAAACCGCTGATGAAGCAACGAACAAAGGTCTGGAAATGGGTCGTGATATAACCGAAAAAGCTCTGCAGGAAGCCGGTCAGACTGCTGATCAGGCTCTTGAAGATGGTTTGAAGAGCGGCCAGGAACTCAGCAATCAGATAATCAATGAAACGATGCAGGATCTGAATTCTGAAGGCATAACCGGTTGTGGCGGCGGTTCGTGCAGCAGTTGCGAAAGTGGCTGCAATGACTGACAGGCATGACAGTCTGATCGAGCGTCTGCAGTTGTTCCGCTACTGGGCGGCCGGCGAGTTTGATCTGACTGTTGATGGCGAGAGCCGCCGCATTCGTTGTACTGCAGGGTCGAACGAATCGCAGCATCATGCCGAAGAGCTTTGCCGGCTTAAAGCTGCCCGGGTTCAGCAGATAGTCAGCCGGCAGGTAAAGCGCGAGAGCGGCTATGAACGCCCTACCCGCGAACAGATTATCGACGAGATAGATGCTGATAACATCATCACCCGCAACTATTATGGGGCGCTGGTGCTTAATACCGCATCTGTAAGCATTTTCGATATAGATTCATATAAAAAGACCTTCTGGGAAACCATTACGTTCAAAAAAATCGATAACAAGGCTTCTATTATCGATCTTTTGCGGCGGCTGCATTCGCAGCAGATTCTGCCCGGCACCACCTGGCGTATTTATGAAACAGCCAAGGGGATTCGTCTTATTGTTCTTGGCCGGTTTATCGAGCCAGAATCGCCACTGTTCAACGATTTTTGCAACCGCATCAATGCCGATAACCTTTATGCCATGCTCTGCCGACACCAGAGGTGTTATCGTGCCCGGCTTACCCCAAAGCCGTTCAGAATGAAGATTCGGACGATCAAGTATCGATGCCCTGTTCCTGAGGGCAGCGAAGAAGAGTATCGCGAATGGGTTGCCGAATATGAGCGTGAGTCTACGCAATATTCGGTCTGCCGGCTCGTCGATACTCTTGGCAGCAGCATGCTCGACAACCACATCGTTGAACTGCATGACCGTTATTGCTGCAGAGACAATTATGAAAAGCTGGCATGAACATGGCAGAAAAAGTCAAAATAACTTTCCTTGTCGATAACAGCCCTGGTGGCAACGGTTGCGGTGGTGAACATGGCCTGTCGATGTTCATAGAAGCCGGGCAGAATATACTTTTCGATTCGGGGCAGAGCCGTCTTTTTCTTGAAAATGCCGCTCTGCTGGGCATAAATGTTGATTCTGCAAGGATTGCCATTCTCAGTCATGGGCATTACGACCATGGAAACGGCTTTTTTCATCTGACCAAACGACCATTGCTCTGCCATCCCGGTTGTTTTATCAAAAGATATCGCGAAAAGGGTTCGGTCTATATTGGCCTGAATTATGACCACCTGCATGCTGAGTCTGCCTTCGAACTTATTCTGAAATCAGAGCCGTATAAAGTCAGCGATAATGTGGTGTTTCTTGGGCAGATACCCAGAGTGAACGCCTTTGAAGCCAGAACGACCACTTTCAAGAACGAAAACGACCAGCCTGACTTTGTTATCGATGATTCAGGTCTGGCAATTACCACCTCTGAGGGGTTGCTGGTGATCTCTGGCTGTGCTCATTCAGGCATCTGCAACATAGTCGAACACGCCAGGCGGGTAACCGGCGTCGAAAAGGTAGTTGCGGTCATCGGCGGTTTTCATATCAAAGAAGACAGCCAGATAATCAATGAGACCTTTGCATATTTCGAACAGCTCAACCCCGGTCTGTTGATGCCCTGCCATTGTGTTGACGCTTCGGTTATTGGCCTCTTTCATACCAGATTCAGATGTGAAGAGGTTTTTTCAGGACGAACTATCGAATTCGCTGCCTGATCTGTCTGGTCTTCTACAAACAATGTGGGAACCGATTCTGACGCCAGCGTGTTCGGCTATTACCTGACATTTTGCCTTGAATAGAAAGAAGATATTTCCAGGAGTGTCACTGAGGGTTTCGTAATTGCCCTGCCCCTTTGAGATTATCAGATCAGCGGCGGCAAAATGGTCTTTGAATGACCGACTGCAATCGGCCAATATGGTTCCAGGTGCGTCAGAGCCATTGTCGATGACTTCTGCAATTTCGGCTATACCTGCGACTGCTGCATCTGGAAGGGTGGCATCATTGATTGCCGGCCCCCCCCTGACGGCGAGCGTTACCTTTGCGGGAGCCAGCTGTTCGATGAGTAGACGGTCAAAAACGATTTCTCCGGCATTGTCGGCAAGATAAAGGATATGCCCGGATTTTCCTGCTGCAGACCAGAATGATTCCGGACAACCCAGCAAAGGTTCTGTAAGACACTTTTCTATAGTTGCACGCAGGCTGCTGTCGGTTATTTGCCCGGGAATACCCATATCGATGACGTTTCCGGCAATTGCCAGTCTTGTGGCCATCTGCAGAGGATTATTGGATGAATTTATTTTTGCCCGCATCTCAAGCAGCATTGACAGAGCCATGCGATTCTGGTGATCCTTGGCCTGTCGATATGGATCATCGATGCCGACAATTTCACGAAGGCGGCGATGTATGCGTTGCCCAATCAATGGCGCGGGTTGTTCAAGGTTGATATCGGAAGCCCACTGCAGAACTTCACTCATGATTCTATGATGAACTGCCTGGTCGGATGAAGTCATTCTTGCTGCTTCAAGTGCCTGTCTGATAAAGCATGGAATACAATCCAGAGACATCCGCATATTTTCAGCCTTTCTGTACCGACCAAGATTTGTATCGATAAAAACAGATTTTATCGCGCGATTCTAGTCGTGGAAACATCACAATTTTAGCTCTTCAGCCAATTTATGCACTGTCTGAAGATTCTTTTCTGCGTTTGCGGGCAGATCATAGTCCCAGTCGAATGATCGGCCGGTCTTTTGTTTTATCATATCGACAATTGTCGTGCAGAAAAATGGCGGCGGATTTGATTTGAGGGTTTCGACAGCTTTTTTGAGTGCATGCTTTTCGTCGTTCATAAGGGCTTTTTCCAGGTTGTCGGTAATTGTTGCCCAGTCGTGTGGCAGATTGCATTCGGCTTGAGGTTGTAACTCTTCTGCAGGATTTTTCTGAGGAGGCAGGGTAGAAAAACCGGCGGCTGAAGCAATTTCAGCTGCCGGATGCAGACTGTTGAGGAACAAAAACAGCATCAGAAACATTGTTCCGGCCGCAGCCATTGCAGCCGGCCTGGAAAAACTGCTGCGACATTTTCGATATAACATGGCGATGACGAGCATGCAGCTGGAAATAACTGCTATCAGCTGATTTGGGGGTAAATCTGCCTGGTAAGAAGTCATTATGCCAAGAATGGTAGAGACAAGGGCCATGATGGTGGCAATCATCATTCCAACAAGAAGGTGACGTGATAAAAGCAGTGCGGTAGCCGCCGGAATTACCAGATAGCAGAAAACCAGCATTACTCCGGCGATGCGTGATGCAGAGGCAACAATGAGTCCAAGCAGTATGAAGAACAGCAGTTCATAACGCCAGACGTTTATGCCAAGAGTGATTGAAGATTCACGATCCAGGAAGGAATACAGTATTGGCCTGTAAAAGACGAATAGTGCCAGTAGAGCCGGCAACATGACAGCGGCAATGGTTATGAGGTCTGCTGATGAGGCGAATAGAAGGTTTCCATATAGAATGGCTTTAACCTTTTCAAGCCCAAAGCCGCTGTGGGCTACCAGTAGAATGCCCATGCCAGAAGCGAAAATGAATATAGTTCCCAGTATGGTGTCGCGGGGAAGGTTTGCATGCTCATACGGGTATGCCAGAATTGCGACTACGAGAAGGCATAGAAGGGCGGCCCCGACAAACGGCGGCAATTCGTAGATCAGGGCCAGCGCTACGCCGCAGGCAGCCACTTCTGACAGAGTCACGCCGATGAATACCATTCGTTTGAGAACCACGAACATGCCGAAGATGGCAAACGTCACTGCCATAAGAAAAGCCGCTGGCAATGCTCCGCCATAAATGCTCAGAACCGAGGCAATGCTTTCATGATTGAACATCTGTTTTATCCTGCCTGTTGTGAATCTGTCTTTTTTGCAGCAGTTCAATAAGACTGGTTCTTTTTGTCTGCCCGGCAGTGAAGCTGACGACTTCGTCTGCCAGGCCAATGATCGGTTCCAGACTGTGCTGGGCAAATAAAACCGTTTTGTTGTCATGTTTCGAAAGCTGGTGCAGTAACCTGACCAGATCGAATTCTGACTGTTCGTCGAGACCGGCCGCCGGTTCATCCATGATCAGAACCTCGGCGCCGCTTACCAGGGCTCTTGCAATCAGAACTTTCTGGCGCATGCCTCCGGAAAGCTCGTCGAGTGGTCGTGATGAGTGCCGGGCAAGATTGAAACGTTCGAGATATTCGTCAACCAGCTTCTGCATTTCAACAGTAGGTCGTTTCCATGGCCCAAGCTCGGGATAAAAGCCCATGCAAACTACTTCTCTCGCAGTTACCGGGTAAAGCCTGTCGAGGGTAGAAATCTGTGGCACATAACCAGGGGTAGTAGTGGCAAAGGGGTGATGCAATTCACCACTGACCGGTTGTAATAGGCCAAGAATCGTACGTAACAGAGTGGTTTTTCCCGAACCGTTCGGACCTGAGAATGGCAGAAAATCTCCTCGTCGTATCTCAAGATTGATGCCGGAAAGCACCGCTTCGCCCTCGTAACCTACGGCCAGATCAGTGCATCTGATAATTGTCTGTTCGCTGTTCATTTAGAATTTTTGCCTGTTATACCTGCCTGACGGGCGCTTTCGGCAATGCTGTTTACCCAGAAATCCATGAGTTTTTCCCATGTGTCGATTTCGGGTCGGCTGCCGACATAATATGGCAGCATGGCCGCTGTTGCTCCGGTATCGGCAGCCAGTTGCCGAACCGTTTTTTCGTCAAAGTAGTCTGCTGATATGATCAGACGGATATTCTGTTCCTTCATATTCTTTTTAAGCTCTGCAAGATGTCTTGGCGAGGGTGGAATACCTGGCTTGGGTTCGATGAAACCTCCTTCGACCAGACCGAAGTCATCGAAAAGATAAAGCCAGTTTTTATGATAGCTGACGATGCGGGTACCGCGCAGCGGCAGGAGTTTTCCAAGCCATCCCCCTGCATACCCGGCGAGCGGTTTGCCTTTGAATTGTTTCTGCTCGAGAAAGTTCAGTAGTTTGCCGCTTCTATGCAAATCAAGCAGAGTATCCTGACCAAGCATGGTTGTTAATTCCTCGCCATAAAGCTGTTTGCATATATCAGCCGTCAGTCTGGCGGCGTTCTGATTTATGGCTTCTTTGCTGGCGGCAAGATTACGACTCAGCCCGACTCTGATATTGTCGATTGCCTGAATTATGTTGATGGCACTGACTGTTACATGTGGGTTGCCATACAGATGCAGACCGCCTTCAATATGTGACAGGGCAACCGGTTTATCTTTCAGGTTCATTCCGGAAGCGGCTGCGACATAACCAGATTCTCCGCTTCTTATGCGGTGATTGCCGGATTTGTCGACCGCCGCCGGCAGCCACATTTCAAGATCTAGGCCGGTAGCTATCAACAGGTCGGCGTTTCTGAGAATTTCGACAAATGAAGGCTTGGGTCTGATGAAATGCGCGTCTTGACTGCCATCAACCATGGCTTTGACTTCGACGAGATCGCCGCCTATTCTTTTTGCCAGATAGGCGTAATCGGGCAGTGTGGTTACCACTTTTAACGGTACGGCACCAGCCGGCCAGATAGTGCCAGCCAGCAACAATATCAGAGCTATCGTGCGCAAAAATGTGAATCTGCTTCTGCTGAAGCAGTTAGCCTGGTTGCAAATAGAATGAAATGCGAATATAGCGTTCAGCATAAATAACTGTCTCCTGCTTTCAATAGCGGTCATGTTTGTGGGGTCCGGCAGACCAGATGCATTGCAGCATAACCCGGCGTTCGTCAGGGCCCATGTTGTTGCCTGATTTGTAGTTGAACTCGAGTCGGTATTTCACCCATGGACTTTGTTCCCAGGTCAGATATGGGCATAATTGCCATTCACTGGGGCTTTGTGCAATTACTGCCAGCGGATATAACGACAAACTGGGCACAGAAGCGTATTTCTGACTGTCGGGCTCGTAATAGTCGAAGCGAAATCCTGAAGTCAGCTGACGGTCAAGCTTCCATTGCAGGTTTGTATATCCGCCCCAGGCGAAAATGCTTTCTTTGTCGCCGGTATCAGGAGTGAGAATGTCTTTTCTGACCCCGTAAAATTCAGTTCTCCATAGGAAATTCCGGTAGCGCATATTGTCGGCAGGTTCCCAGAGATGGGTAAAATCAAGGCCAAAAGCAAAAACCGGTCGATTCAGGTCGCGGGTGTCGGTGGTGGCGCCATTTTTTATCGACCACTGATCGTTGACGCCGGCCATGGTAGTTAAGCCAAGCTCATGGTAAGTATCGGTATTTACATCTTTGAAGGCTTTGAAATGCAGCAGCATTGCCGGCATGCCTCTGGTGTTGCCCGCAAAAAGACGCGTGTTGGTCGCTTCGGTCAATTGCATAGTTAATTCATGGGTTGTTTTACCTGAACCTCCAAGCTGCCAGTCAAGCGCGATACCGTTCTGGACGATACCGCCATCGCCGAGAACACGGCGCATGGCCAACGGGAAGTCGACCTGATCGAGGCCGGCCTGGTGCCATCGATGTACTACACCAAATTGCTGCCTGAATTTCCCGATTGTAAAATTCAGGTTGCGGGTGACGCCAAATCTGGTGATATAGGCTTCACCAAGATTTGAAATATCTTCTTTGACCGGTACCGCGCCCTTGAATTTTGTATAAGGATCGAGATAAGTTTCGTAATGAACTCCAAGATTGCGCATCATGGCGTCTGAGTTATTGCGCACCTTGTCTATGCTTTGCAGGCGGTAAACAAAATCGCCAACCACGCTGAGTTCAGGGTTTTCTGCCTGGCGACTCAGATCGCCGGCAATGAATTTTCTTTCAGAATCATCTTTTGGTGGTGAGCTGATAGTTTCAATTGTTGATAATTCGGTGGCTGCATCGGCTTTCAATGACGCCAGTTCGTCTGTATCATCTGCCGACGAGGTTGCTGCCACCAGTTTTAATGCATTCAACTGCTCGGTAAGAGAGGCGATCTGTTGTTCATAATTCATCTGCATGGCGGCCATTCTGGCTTCGATAGCAGTCAGCCTGGCATCTATAGATGCTGCGCATGCCAAGGTGGGCAGAATCGCGAGATACGTAACAAGGAAAAGCAGAATACGTTTCATCTGGGTTACCTCTGAATTGCTGATATTGTTGCCCTAAAACAGGGCGCTTCAATTGATTATGAAAACAATCAGCTCAGAGGTGGCCCTCTTGCCAGCCTGGCGGTAAAGATAGAACTCGAAGTCAGCCCGGTGTGTGATAGCGTAGGATTTTCAACTGACTGAATTCCGGCCGGAATTATTTTATAAAACAGCCCATTGGTAAAAAACTGGGTGGCTAGATCGCAGAGATGGCAGAACTCAATTTGTGAAGATTTCTGCAGACGGCATTTGTGGCTGTCATGGGTGAAACTATGCTGATTACAGCAATTGTGCCCAACGTTGTTTTGACTGTGCCTTTCTGAGTCATCGTTCTGGTGTTCCAGGCTCAGATGAAACGGAAAAGCCATGCCCCATATTGCAAAAATGCTTATCAGCAGAACTGCGAAAAAGCTTGATCTTTTCCTGGTAAAATAAGTCATAGCAAACTAAATATCCTGACAATGATTTGTTTGTCAATCTTCAATTGGCATTTGCTAAAAACGGCACCTGCGTGGCCTGCAGCATTTGAAAAAAAAGCAGGCCCGACAGTTGGATTGTTGCCTGTAAGCTAACTCCAGCTCGTCATAGAAGGTTGTTTACAGAGCTGGATTATCTTCAGAATCTTTTCTGCGGGCGCTGTATTAAATTCAAGATGCGTGATAAACCGTTGCGCAGCTTATTTGTCGCTGTTTTCAGTTTTTTCTTCAGCCGTCCTGTTCAGTAGAAGCTTTTTCATTTCAATCAGCTGTGTTTTCAGATCGTCAATCTGGTTCTGAAGTTCATACATCTGATTGTCGTCAGTATCAACCGGCATTTCAACTGGCATGTCTACTGGAGCATTGCGGTAAAAACCCTGGCGTCTCCCACGGCCGCCACCATTGCCGAAACCACAGCCGCCACGCCGACCGCGAAGCGTATAGCCTGAACCGGCTGCCTGGCAATTTCCCATTCCGCGCCCGGTCATTGGCCCCTGCCCATTCGGACCCGTTCTGTCAAAACCTGGCATAGATGTTCTCCTTTGTTAAAATTTAGAGCTAACAATACTAAGATAAAATAATACCTGGATAATTGCAAGAAATATTTTTGGCATATGCTAAAAATAGGGTTTTGTTATGTGCTTGAACAGCTGATGATAATATTTTGCGTGGAATTTTTAAGCTGGCATATGCTTAAAATGGGTGTTGCTGATTTTTTTGGCGACCTCTGACGAACTGCAACGAAAAAATGTCTGATCGCAGCTCTAGACAACTGTCAAGATTGAAATTGTGTCTGAAACCCGTCATCAAAAAAGGCAAATCCCTGTAGTAATCCAAGCTATAATGCGATTACTACAGGGATTGACTTATGCCTTCGGCATACGAATCCTCAGGCTGATACCCTCTTCGCAAAGAAAACAAACAATATTCTCAATTATGATGAAGGACTAGTTCATCGTCAACATTGAATAGATGTTAAAAAAATGTCATTGCGAGCGCAGCGAAGCAATCTCTGACTATAAGAATACGACTGCTTCGTCGCTTCGCTGCTAGCAATGAAAGCAAAGTATCACGCTCAATTTTGACAGAGGACTAGTTCTTGAGTTGATAATATCTGAAATCGCCTCTGCAGACAGAGCACTGTTCCTCTCCGTTTGTCTGTAGAAAAGACTCGCGGCAGACTGGGCATCGTGCTGCTCCTGGTTTTGAGGGTTTGCCGAATTTTTCCAGTTGAACTTCCTGAAGGCCAATTATCTGGTCACGAACAGTCAGGAACTCTTTGATTATCTGTTTGCCTGATTCCAGGCGAGCAATGCCGCCAGCCTTAACTTCAGCAGATCGGGTTCTGTAAAAAAATTTGTGCAGTTCGGGTGTGTCGGCAGCTATTATTTTGTCGAGATCTATGAAGGCTCTGACGCCTCTTCCGTCAGCCCTGTCGAACATTGTCAGCGCAAATCGGCCCAAATTGGCATAGATGGTCAGATAACGATTGCCGACAGTACAGCCGGTCATAAGCTGAATGACATCAGTCAGGCATGAGACCGATTCACAGACGATATTCAGGCAATCTTTCACCTGGCCAAGCCTCTTCCGGCAGAGGTCAATCATCACGATAGCTATAAATAGCCCTGGAACACGCTTTTTGTGAAAGTCTACCGCTTTTTCATACCATTGTTGCAGTTCTTCATCTGTCATGATTATTCTCCGATTTGCTTTTGCTATTGCTGTCAGAGGGCCGTCAAAGATTGTCAGTTCCCCCGGGTGAAATAGGTTTCTTCGTTTCTTTTAACTGCCATTATTTTGCCGCTGCGTAAAAGTTTGCCAACATATTTGGCTACTTCGTTCAAATGCATGCCAAAAACTTCGGCGATTTGCGCCGAGGTGCATGGCCGGCGATTAAGCATTTCCAGAACAGCGTCTTCGTTGACCTGAATCTCAATGTGTTTCGCTGTTCCAAATTCTGCAATGACCTCCGCTTCCGGCTGGAAGAGACTGATGAGACGGGACAGGTTTTGTTGTGATTCGGCCTGTGCAAAGGATTCGGACGGCGGCCTGACGCAGGTGTTGAGTTGAATTTTGTCTGGCGACAGAGTTGCGACTATTCTGGCAATGTCGGCGATTTGCCCGGGTGAAGAATTGATTCCCTGCAGAACAAAGACTTCGACAAAGAGGCGCCCTTTGAACTCTTTTCTGAATAAGCGTTCGCCAGTTATAAGTTTATTAAAATCAATTTCAGGAAACGGCCTGTTGATTGCTTTAAAAGATTCGTCATTCCAGGCGCTCAAGGAAACTTTGACGATATCGGCTCCGGCCGCCGCCTTTCTTACTTCCGGGAGATGCAGAAGCGAACCGTTTGTCAGCAGGGCAACAGGAAGCCCTAGGCTTCGGGCATGCTCTATGACTTCACCAAAGCCGCTATGCAGTGTTGGTTCACCAGAACCGGCCAGGGTTAAAATATCGGCCACACCATCATTTTTTTTCCAATCGTCGAGTTCGTCAAACACCTGTTTTAGCGGCACATGCTGGCTGCGATCGGCGGTAAGCACTGTTGTATGACCGAGCTGGCAGAAGATGCAGTCGAAAGAGCATGTTTTGAAAGGCGTAAGATCGATTCCGAGAGAACGTCCGAAACGCCTCGATGGAACCGGACCGAAAAGATGTTTATATCTGGCCAACGATGCATCACCTCCTATCTGCTGATTTATCTGGTAAAAGAATTCTGGTGGCTCTGCCGTGAAGCAGATTGTCAGAAAGCTTTCTGCCTTTCAACGCGAGGATTGCGGTCACTAAAAGGCTCAGGACAATTTTCCAGTTTGCCATTGCAAACTTTACCAGAGAAAAAATGATATTTAACCTGATCGAATTGCATTCGCCTCTGCCGCGACCTGTTTTAGCACCAAGGCCGCAAGGGCCGGTTTTGTCACCACCTGGCATATTACTCTCTCCTGAATAATTTATATTATTAGCATAAGCTATTAATTGTGTTATTGCTATAAAAAAAGTAATATTATATATTATGGCTGTGCCGATTTCTGGTGGTCAGTCAGTTCTATATGGAAGGGTTGAAACATGAAAAAAATTATTGTAATAGGCGGTTCGGCAGCGGGCCCAAAAGCAGCGGCCAGAGCGCGCCGTCTCGATGAAAGTGCTGAGATAACCATAATACAGAAGGCTCCCGATTTATCGATGGCTTCTTGTGGCTATCCTTATTATGTTGGGGGCTTTTTTAACGATCGCAACCAGCTTTTATGTACTCCGGCAGGGGTGGTGCGTGACCCGAAGTTTTTTATGGCCGCCAAAGGAATTGTCGCCAGAACTGCTACCGAAGCGATTTCTATCGATCGCAAGAAAAAAGTCGTGGTCGTAGAAGATCTGAATACGCGCAAAACTGAAGAACTGCCTTACGACAAGCTGATTCTGGCAACTGGTGCCCGCCCTAGAATGCCAAAAGTGCCTGGTATAGATCTGAAGGGCATTACAACCCTTCAGTCGATGCAGGATGCTGATTTTTTGCGCAAAATCGCTGATGAGAAGAAGATCAGGAAGGCGGCAGTGATTGGCGGAGGTCTGATTGGCATTGAAACCTGTGAAGCTCTTCATCTTGCCGGTATTGAAATTACGGTAGTCGAAATGTTGCCTCAGCTGCTTTCATTTCTCGATATGGAAATGGCAAAACTGGTCGAAAACCATGTGCGCAGCAAAGGCGCTAATGTAATGTCAAACAATGGTCTTGAAGCTTTTCTTGGAAAAGACGGGCAACTGACCGGAATCAAACTTCAGAATGGTGCCGAACTTGATTGTCAACTGGCAATTATTGCCATCGGCGTAATTCCAAACAGCGATCTTGCTAACCACAGCGGCCTTGAAATAGGTTCTACCGGTGGAATCGTCGTAGATAAGCATATGCAGACATCAGATCCTGATATCTATGCAGTCGGTGACTGTGTCGAAACCTATCAGCGCATCACCGGGCGCAAAGTACTCGCGCCATACGGAGATCTCGCCAACCTGCAGGGGCGGGTAGCCGGAGAAAATGCCATTGCCGGCAATGTTAAAGAGTTTCCAGGAACCATTCAGACCGGTATCTGCAAAGTTTTTGATTATGCTGCCGGTTCAACCGGGCTTTCTGAAAGATCTGCAAAGGCCAATGGCTTTGACTTTGAAACGGTAATTAACGCGAGCCCAGATAAGCCTGGCTTTATGAAAGGGCAGCTGCTTGTCACTAAACTGGTTGTCGATCGTAAGACCCGCAAAATTCTTGGCGCTCAGTGCGTGGGTCCTGGCGATGTTGCTAAGCAGATTGCCCAGTGGGCTATGGCTATTCAAGGTGGTTTGACCATCGAAGATATGGTCAACGCCGATTTGCCGTATGCTCCCCCATTCTCGCTGGCAATCGATCATGGAATTGCTACAGCTCACCTGATGCAGAACAAGCTCGACGGTCTGATGTCAGGAATTTCGACAACTGAGCTCAAGCAACTGGTCGATTCGGGCAACAGCCCTTTCATACTTGATACCCGTGGTGCTGACGAATATGAAGTCATGCGACTGGGTATCGGAGAAAGACTTATACCACTCGGAGCTTTAAGGAAACGTCTGAACGAACTGCCTGAAGATCGCAACGCTCCAATTGTCTGCTATTGTAAAATATCGTTGCGGGGTTATGAAGCCGCCAGAATGCTGGCTGGGCATGGCTATACGAATGTAAAGGTTATGGAAGGCGGAATCATGGCCTGGCCATTCCCGAGAGAAAAATAACTATTTGCTTGTGAATGAGGCCTGGTATTGTTTTCAATGCCAGGCCTTGATTATGTTATCCAAGCTTTTCGGCTGCTGACGAAATTTTAAAATAAATAGCATATGCTAAAAATAATTATTGCTTTATTCGCTGTGTTATTTTATTTTATTGGTAACAATTTACGAGCCAAAGGCGGCTATAAATGTCTGGTTTTGCTGAATTCGCTTCCGGTCGCGATCAGATCCTGAAAGTGGAAAATCTACCGATCAGGCATGTTTCTGCCTACGGGTTCGGACCGGCTGAACCGGTAAATATCAAGACCAGACCTGACGAACGCCTCGAACTGAACGGCCGGTTCAATGCAATGAATTTTTGTCTTTACCAAGTTGAAAACCTGCTGATGAAAGTCCATGTCGGCAGAACTACAGTGGCCATGGAACCACAGAAACAAACGGAGTTATCATGAACAGTACATCAGGATGCAGCAACAAAGGTCCGGCCTGCAGTGGTTGTTCAAGCACATCATGCAGCGAAAAGACCACTACGGATCTGAACAAAATCAATCACACCATCGTGGTAATGTCTGGCAAAGGCGGAGTCGGTAAAAGCACGGTCGCGGTCAACCTGGCGGTGGCTCTGGCTTCTGAAGGCTATAAAACCGGTCTGCTCGATGTCGATATCCATGGTCCGAGTATTCCGACCATGCTTAAACTTCAGGATCAGCGCGCCCTTTCCGATGGAAAAATGCTGATTCCGGCCGAAGTCGGTGATTTGAAAGTAATGTCGATCGGCCTGTTGCTTGATAACTCAAATGATGCCGTCATCTGGCGTGGCCCGATGAAGGCCGGTGTGATCGGCCAGTTTCTCACTGAAGTCAGATGGGGTGAGCTTGACTACCTCATTGTCGACTCGCCCCCGGGCACTGGCGATGAGCCACTTTCAGTCTGCCAGCAGATCAAAGGTGATTTTTCGGCACTTATTGTCACCACGCCTCAGGAAGTCGCTGCTGCTGATGTTCGCAAGTCGATCAATTTTTGCAACCAGCTTGGCGTTGAAGTTGTTGGAGTTCTCGAAAATATGAGCGGTTTCATCTGCCCGAAATGCAATCATGAAACCCACATATTCAGCACCGGTGGCGGTGAAAGAACCGCTAAAGAATTCAATGTCAGATTTCTTGGCCATATTCCAATCGACCCGGCCATCGGGGTAGCCTGCGACAATGGTCAGCCCTTTGTCTATTCTCACTCGAAAATGCCGGTTGCAAAAGCGTTTGCCCAGGTCGTCGATCAGATCAGGCAGGCATATGATAAGAAAATGACGGCGGCGTGCTGCAGTGCCGTCTAAGTCGCAGAGTTTTGTAAGTACCTCTCAAAACTGGTTGACACCAGTCAAGGCAGCCGGTTCTCATGCCGGCTGCCTTCTTTGCGGTTCGCAAAACCCCATGTCGATGCATCTTAAATTTCTGGCTGACGCAAACGATGTTGTCTATGCAGATTTTAAGGCGCACGACATGCTTCAGGGATACCGGGGCATCATTCATGGTGGGGTAACCTGTGCTCTGCTCGATGCGGCAATGACTCACTGCCTGTTTAACCGCTCAATTGAAGCGGTTACCGGTGAACTTAAAGTTAAATTCGTGCATCCAGTGCCGAGTTGCGCCCGTCTGCAGCTGAGGGCCTGGGTAGAAAAGGTTTTTCAACCTCTCTACATTCTCAAAGCGGAACTGCGTTTAAACGACTCGGTGCTTGCAAGTGCCGAAGCGAAGTTCATGCAGACCGCTGTTTCAGCGGCGGGCATATTTCAGGAAAACTGAATCGAAATAGCCTGTCAATCGTGCATCAGGATCAGCACAATTTTAACGTTTTTGGTTGCCATTTCGTCGGTTTCAACCATATTTGTTGCCACACATAAGGAAGCACTGGATCATCGTACGGGTTGGCAGAAATACCTGAAATCTCCGCAAATGCAGCTGGAATTACCCCATCGCGACTGGTAATTCCGGAAGACCGAGAAATTTCAACATTCGAATCAGGAATATTTTAATCCTGTAAGAATTCAGGCCGAAACAGATATGCGAGCATTGACCGCTGCAGAGGCGTTTCCTGATTACATTTCCGGAGCAATATCTGCAATCTGCGCTGCAGGTTCAAGGGATGATGTATCACAGTCAGCAGGCCAGCTGTGACTTCTCTTGCGACGGCCAGTTTCGACAGACATGCAATCCCCATTCCGGCAATTACAGCCTGCTTGATTGCTTCAGTATGACCCAGCTCAAATTTAAGCTCAGGCGTGACTCCGATTGCCTGCATTGCCTGCTCGAAAATTTCTCTGGTACCGGAACCTTGTTCTCGCGCCAGCCAGGATGCTTTGGCCAGATCTCTGACCGTAATCTTCTTTTTGACAGCCAGTGGATCTGAAGGAGAAACTATTATAACCAGCTCGTCTCCTCGCCAGTCTTTTGCGCACAAACCGGATTTGTGCGCCGGACCTTCAATCAATCCAAGGTCAAGATGTCCGGCTGCCAATTCTTCTTCTATCTGGCTGGTATTTCCAACTGCTAGATCTATTCTGGCTCTGCGGTAACGACGGGAAAAGCGACCAATTACCGCTGGAAGAAGATAGTTGCCAATTGTTGTACTCGCACCGATTCTAAGAACCCCCGCCGGATCTCCGGGTCGGCTGGTAACCCTTTCAAACATTATTTTTGTGCGGTCAAGAACTTCGCCGGCCTCACGCAGCAGCAGTCTGCCACGATCATTCAAGATCAGCTTTTTCCCGACACGATCAAACAGATTTCCCTTCAGCTGCTTTTCTAAATGCGCCAGATTCAAACTGACTGCGGCCTGTGTCATTCCAAGCTCTTCACCGGCATTGGTGACATGACCAAGCTTCGCTACGGTAACAAAAACTTCAAGCTGCCTCAGAGATATATCCATAAGGTCACTCCTGATTTTCAGTCTATTATTAATAAGTTTAACAAATTAAAATTATAAAATTTAACAATTTTTATTTATTTTAAATTGCGCATATTATTTGTTTAAGTCACATGAGGTGGTTAAAATGAAGCAGGATATATTGCAGAAAACTCTCTTTTTCGTTCTCGCATCTGTCAGTCTGTTTCCAGGGGTCAGCCCTGGGATAGCTCTGGTAACCGGAATATCGTTCGGCTTATTGCTGAAATCACCTTTTGCCGAAGCAAGTTCGATCTGGAGTCGTAATCTGTTGCAGATTGCCGTAATATTGCTCGGTTTCGGTTTGTCACTGTCTGAGGTTATCAGCCAGGCCTGGGCTTCACTCCCAATAACGGTAACCGGAATTTCACTCACAATCCTTCTTGGTTACCTTTTGGGGACATGGCTGAAAATGGAACCCAGACTCGCAAAGCTGATCTCGTTTGGAACAGCCATCTGTGGCGGCAGCGCAATTGCAGCAATGGCACCCGCTATCAAAGCGCGTGATGAAGAAACCTCCGTTTCACTCGCCACGGTTTTTTCGCTTAACGCAGTTGCATTGCTCATTTTTCCGGTTATCGGAAAATGGCTGAACATGTCTCAGCATGATTTTGGCGTCTGGGCGGGCCTTGCGATTCATGACACAAGCAGCGTCGTAGGAGCAGCGAGCCAGTATGGTGCAGCTGCACTGGCGGTTGCAACGACCGTTAAACTGGCCAGGGCATTGTGGATAACGCCATTCGTCATTATAAGCAGCTATTTCAGTGGTTCAAAACAGACAAGTGCTTTTCCCTGGTTCATTCTCGGATTTATCGCCGCTGCAATGATCAAAACCGTTCTGCCTTCGCAGGAAAGTCTCTGGGCAATTCTGGTGGTAATTGGTCGGCACCTGCTTGTTTTATCCATGTTTCTCATCGGAACCAGGCTGTCGATCGACATGCTCAAAAAAGTCGGACTGGCGCCAATGCTGCTCGGTCTGCTTCTCTGGTTGTCTGCAAGCATCTTTTCTTATCTGGCAATAGGGAAACTCTGAAGCACATCCAATGTAATACAGCAGCTCCAGATATTTTGTGCGGTCGATCTGTCAACAGCAATAATACATCTGCAACAGTGCCGACGACAACCGATATGTAGAGGTATCGCGAAAAAGTAAAACCCCGGGTAGCCATTTCGCTGCCCGGGGTTTTACTGTACAGCTTATTTGTCTTTGGCTGGTCGCAGGATTTTGGTGGCGACGCTTTCGGGGACTTCGACGTAATGCATGACTTCCATGCTGAAGCTGGCACGACCCTGTGAGAGCGAGCGCAGGTGCGTCGAATAATTGAACATTTCGGCGAGAGGAACGTGGCATTCGATGGTGCGCATGTCGGCGCGCATTTCCATGTTGACGACCTTGCCGCGGCGTGAATTGATATTGCCGATGATATCGCCGAGATATTGCTCGGGAGTTTCAATTTCAACGCGGGTATATGGTTCGAGCATCATCGGAGAAGCCTTGGCCAGGCCAATTTTCATGGCTTCGATAGCTGCGGTTCTGAAAGCGATGATACTGCTGTCGACTTCGTGGTATGAACCGTCGAGCAGAGTGACTTTAACATCGGTAACCGGTTTTTTGGCGAGCGGCCCTTCGCTGAGAGCGGCGCGAACACCCTGTTCAACTGCCGGAAAGAAAGTCGAAGGCACAGTGCCGCCCTTGACGTTGGTTTCGAAGATGAAGCCGCCGCCGCGTGGCAGTGGTTCGATTTCCATGATTACATGACCATACTGACCGCGGCCACCGGTCTGCTTGGCGCATTTGCCTTCAGTCGGAACGCCTTTTTTGATGCCTTCGCGATAGGCAACCTGCGGCGCGCCTACGGTTGCCTGTACGTTGAATTCGCGCAGGATGCGGTCGACGATGATTTCGAGATGCAGTTCGCCCATGCCGGCAATGATGGTTTCGCCGGTTTCTTCATCCATCGAGGCTTTGAAAGTAGGGTCTTCGTCCATCAAGGTATGCAGAACGGTGCTGAGCTTGGTGAGGTCGGCCTTGGTTTTGGGCTCGATGGCAACCGAAATGACGGTTTCGGGGAAAGTGATCT
>CAZPCO010000009.1:0-27483 GCA_964585025.1 uncultured bacterium
GCATCCCGGTCGTTGAAGATACCGTTGAACTTAGTAGCGAACCCCTGAAAATCTTTGGGCCGGGGGTTGGGAGGGAAGACACGGAACATTTCTGAAGCGCCGTTCAGCGGGCTGGTGCGGGCAAAATCGACCTGACAGAGAACCGGGGCCTTGAGGCCTTTCCATTTGCCTGATACGAGCTTGACTTCGAGAGGAATGGTGCCGGTGGCATATTCCGGGCGATCAACAAAATCCGGGCAAATCTGGTTTTTGCTTTTGAGCCATTCTTCCCAGCTCATTTCGAGTTTGTTGAAGTAGATGTCGCGCAGCAGATACCGGTTGTTTTCGATTACTTCGAGGCCGCTGGAATTTCTCTGCAGCACGAATTCACATGGCTGACCGTTGAGTTCGGCAATCATTTCAGGCGTCAGCCAGCCTTTTATCGCAGGAAAGCGTATCTGCAGTTCAGGTTTCTGCCCTTCGACGTTGGCGCCGCTGATGACGCCGTCTTCGCGCAGCAGACCCATGCGTCCGGCCGCCCAGCGCAGCGGGTCGATCTGAACGATTTCAGTTTCATACGGACGGCCTTTGAGTGCGTTCACCCGCCGGGCAATCTCTTCCTGCTGCTTTCTGATGCGTGGTGGAATGACGCCGGCCGGCAGTACATCATAAATTGTCGTGACGCGCATGCCGGAAACTTTGGGCTTGCCGGTATCGGCAGCTGCATCGCTGCTGCCTCCCTGGGCCTTACTGTTTTTCTGATCCTGCATGGCGGTGATGATCCGCTTACTGTAGATGACGTCACGCATGAAGTCGGGGTCTTCGAAAGCCGGGGTTTTGCTGATGGTGAAATTGTAACCAAGTTTGCGCAGATAGCCGGTATAGGTCACCTTCATATCTTTGAGAAAGACGTCGGAAGCGTAATACATGCCGCCCTGCTTTTTCGGCTTTCCGAGACCGTCGTGATAGAGGTGAAAAATCGCTTCCTGGCCCGGAATACCCTTTTTTATCTGCTCTCTGAGCTGGTCCTGGTCTACTTCGTCTTTGAACATGATGCGGGGCAGGCAGACCTGCTCATTCTGGTCATCTATACGGGCCTGAACGACCTGAAAAGAGCTTATCGACTGCCACTGGCCGGTTTTGGTGATAGTCGGTCCAAATGCTGATGCAATGCAGGAATAAAATGCGGCGACCACCAGCAGAAGCACTATGCGGTAAGACTTCCTTGCGAGCAGCATGAATTGCCTCCGAAGCAGGAAATTACGGGTCCACGAACCTCATGAACCGGCTTCGTCAATCTTACCACGCAACAAACTTTTCTGACCACCATTTATCACAAACCTGATTTTGGTTGAGATTTGTGCCTGCTCTGTGACCCGACAGATTCGCGTTGACAAAAAAACTGTGGTTGAGTAAGATGAACAGCGGTATTCTATTCGCCTCTACAGGAGGGTTTATTTTGAGTCAGCGCAAGAATTATTTCATCTCGAAAGACATGCAGAGCAGGTTCGCCGGCACTATTCTGCTGCTCGCTTTTCTTGTGGCCGTCATTACGGCCTGTAATATATATGTGCTTGGTTCGTATTTCGTGTCGACCAGCACTACCCTTGTTGAAGCACGCAGCCTGACAGCCACCCTGCAGCATTTTGTCACTGAATTCTGGCCACGTCTTATGGTGCTTGTGTTCGTCAATGTAATCATCGTTTTTATTGTCAGCGTCATGTACTCGCATCAGACTGCCGGCCCGGCCTACAAGCTCGAAAAGAGCATCAAGCGCATCACCGAGGGCGATCTGACCTTTGAAGTGAGTCTGCGCCGCAGTGATAATCTCAAAGAGCTGGCAACAGCTCTCAACGATCTGCTCAAAAAATTCCGCACGACACTGGCAAAGGCCAAGACGTTGTCTGATGACATATCGACCCGTCTCGGCACTCTGAAAAACGACGAAAAGTTCAGCCAGCTGGCGGCAAATTCTGACGAACTGCGCGAACTTATCAAGCAGTTCAAGCTCGAAGGCGGCGAAGAGCAGTCTTCTGGCAACATGGTAATCGAACTCGACGAAGAAGATTCTTCGGAGAAGGCCTGAAAAATAGGGGCCGAGGCAAACAAAAAGGCTGCCGTGCAAACGGCAGCCTTTTCATTTGTGCTTAAAGCTTGATCAGCTTTGCATCAGGGCTTCCTTGATGCGGCTCAGGCGGCCGCGCAGGCGCAGAATTGCCTTGGTATGCAGCTGTGAAACACGTGAGTCGGATACGCCGAGGATCTTGCCAATTTCCTTGGAGGTCAGTTCTTCGTAATAATAGAGGGTTATAACCATGCGTTCGCGGTCGGAGAGTTTGGAGATGGCATCAGCGAGAATTTTCTTCGCTTCGGCTTCTTCGATCTTGCTCTGAGGGTTATCACTCTTTTCGTCTTCGACGAAATCGAATCTTGAAGAGCCTTCATCGTCGTCATAAAAAATCTCATCGAGAGAGAGCAGCAGCGATTTTTTGGTTTCGTCAAACAGCTTGTGCAGTTCGGAAATGTCGATGTTCAGGAACTCGGCGATTTCTTCGTCTTTTGCGTCGCGTCCAAGTTTGCCTTCGAGTTTGGCATAGGCCTTTTCCAGTTTGCGCGCTTTCTGCCGGATAGAGCGGGGTGTCCAGTCGAGCATGCGGAGTTCATCGAAAACAGCGCCGCGAATCCTGGTTTTGGCGTAAGTTTTAAATTTGACGTTGCGCTCTGAATCATACTTGTCGATGGCATCGATGAGGCCCAGAATGCCATAACTGACCAGATCGTCGAATTCGACGTTGCTTGGCAGGTTGACGGCGATGCGCCCGGCAACGTATTTGACGAAAGAGGCATACTTCATGATCAGAGCGTCTTTGATACGCTGATCACGGGTATTGCGGTATTGTTCCCAGAGTTTCTGATCTTCTTCGTCCTGTAGACGGTTTTTCAACTTAGGATCAGTGATTTCCTGAGATTCTTTTCCTACCAGAAGTTCTTTGTTCACATCATCCCTCCGTGACTGGCCGCCTTATGAGACTGCAGCCGGACGGCTGCCATTGCTGGCATTGCCCGGCCAGGACTCATCGGTAGGGGTACCAGGAGTAACAGTTTGATTTGTGGAGTTTTTGTCTTCATCAAGAAGGTCGCCCAGCTCAGCCTGCAGCTGTTCGTCTTCAAGCAAAAGTTCATCTTTGAGTTTTTCGATTTCTTTTTCGGTAGTAATTGGCATCAATACGATTTCAAGAAAACTACCGAGCATGGTGCCGAGGATTCCGAAAAGGAAGAACACCAGAACTCCACGGTAGATAATGGTTCCGGCGGCGACGTTTCCCATGATGGCCAGGAGCATGACTATCCCGGTAATGGTGACAGCCATGAACAGCCCAAGCAACATCGACAGTCTTGTCATTCAGATTTCCCTGACTTCTTCGCCTAGAATCGAGAGTTTAATGGTGCCGCTTTCAAGGTCGAATTCAATTGATCTGCCCCGCCGGCCACCTGTGTCTTCGGCGATGAGAGGCAGGCCGATCTTTTTCAATGCTTTTTTAACCGCTTCAGTATTGTCGCGGCCGATATTGTTTTCAAAGTCTTCGGTAGGAGGAAACATTTCGGAACCGCCGACAATCTTTGCTACCAGAGTGCTTTTGAAGGCTCCCGAACCAGTCAGGGCATCATACAAAACCGGAATAGCCGTGTCGGCGAATTTTACCGGATTGAAAGCATTGTGGTCGAGACCGGATGAATCCGGCAGCATGATGTGAGCAAGCCCTCCGGCTTTTGATTTTGGATCATACAGAGATACGATCACGCATGAACCAATGCCATAAACCACCAGCAGCTCAGGGCTTCTGGCGACTTTCATTTCGCCCATTCCAACGGGGATTACTGCCGACATGCTTCAACAAACTCCGATTTTCTGTAATAAAAGCTGTAGTGAGGCCGGATCTGGAAGCAGAAAGATATGGATCCGCAGATCTTCTTCACTTTCAATGAACGAGGTTTCGATCATCAGAACCTTGTCGCTGACCGATGTCATATCTGCTACGATTGAATCGATCAGAGCTCCAGCCATGTCGAAAGTCATGGATGGCAGAGAATTGAGCATCGGCGTCTGAGTGATGACTGACAAAGCATTCAAAAAGGCGCCGGCAAGAATGTTGCCGACTTCCCGCATGCATGAACTCTCAAGTTCACCCATTTTAAGAGGGCTGTCGATTTCGCAGCCCGGAATCAGGGTGTGAAGGAGCTTGAGTGCGGTTTTCTCAGGGATAAGCAGCAGAAATCGCCCGGAAACCTCGCCCATCACTTTGAGAAAGATGCCCATGACGGTTTTCTGCGGCCCACCGATCAGCCCGGGAATAGCGTTAAAATCCATTATTGAAGCGCTCGGTACCGCCATATCAATTTTGCGGTTCAGGAATTGTGCCAGAGCACTGGCAGCGTTTCCTGAGCCGATATTGCCTATTTCGCGGAGCGCGTCAAGCTGTGTTCTTGTTAAATTGGTGACATCTTGCATCAGCAACCTCAATCAGTTACAAATCAGAGCAATTATAAAGCAGCTGCAAGGATAATGCAATAGAGCAAAAAAGATTATAAATTCATTCCGGGGCAGAGAAGTCGATGCCGTTGTATTTTGTCATTGCCTTGTTGCCCATTCCAAGCAGCCACAGCGCAGCGATATCCGGCATTTCATCAATTACCCGGCGGAAAACAGTCATTTCCTGTTCGGAAATCGAGCCAAGAACATGAGAGACCAGATTGAGATGTTGATCTTCCAGATTTGTGACTGGTTGCCCGACGCCGATGCGCAAACGCCAGAACCCGCGACCTATGTGGTTGATGATCGATTTGAGGCCATTGTGCCCCCCGTCGCTTCCGGAAGCCCGTATCCGTATTTTGCCGGCCGGCAGGTTGATGTCATCGACAATGACGAGCAGTTCCTGCGGTTGAAGGTTGAGTTCCAGCATCAGGCCGGAGATGGCTTCGCCGGAAAGATTCATGTAGGTTTGTGGTTTAACCAGCAGATGGGTTTGTCCATGCAGGTTTATTTTGCATTCCTGCGTCTGATACTTCCCGGTGGAAAAAACAGCGTGGAATCTGGTCGCAATGGCTTCTGCCGCCCAGAATCCTGCGTTATGGCGGGTGTTTGAGTATTCTGCTCCTGGATTTCCAAGCCCTGCAATGATCATATGTAGATTATTAGCAGAGCCTGTGGACAATGTCAATCAACCGCAGCAGTAGAGCCTCGCGGCAAAAGATTTGACATTGAAGGCCGGTCACGGGTATAATCCGCCAATCCTGCAGGTATGCCCCAACTCGTTTTCAAGGTTTAAAACATGGAATCAACACCAAAAGTATTGCTGATCATTCTTGATGGCTTTGGCCTTTCTGATAAAACTGAGGGAAATGCTGTTCATGAAGCTAATCCCGAGTTCATCAACAAGCTTTTTGCCGAGCGGCCCTTCACGAGACTGGGGGCGTCAGGACTGGATGTCGGCCTGCCTGTTGGCCAGATGGGTAATTCCGAAGTCGGCCATCTCAACATTGGCGCCGGTCGCGTTGTATACCAGGATATTACCCGTATCAACAGGTCTATTGAAGACGGTTCGTTTTTTGAGAACAAGGCAATGAACGAGCTCATCGACAAGGTCAAGGCTTCCGGAAAAGCTCTGCATCTTTATGGTCTGGTTTCAGACGGTGGCGTTCACAGCCATATCGATCATATAGTCGCAATTCTGAAGCTCGCGAAAGATCGTGGCCTGACCAAAGTTTTTATCCATGCTTTCACCGACGGGCGCGATACCTCACCGACAAGTGGTGTGCATTATATTCGCGAACTGATCAGTCAGACCAGCAAGATTGGTGTCGGCAGACTGGCGACCATCTCGGGTCGCTATTATGCCATGGACCGCGACAACCGCTGGGAAAGAGTTGAAAAGGCCTATCTGGCAATCGTGCATGGCGTCGGCAATCGTGCATCAGACCCCGTAGTAGCCATGGAGGCTTCCTATAAGGTCAATATCACCGACGAATTTGTCGTGCCGGTCGTTATCGAAGAAAACGGCAATCCGGTAGCAACTATAGATGACGGTGATGCGATTCTTGCCTTCAATTTCAGGGCTGACCGCATGCGCCAGATTACCCGCGTATTTACTGCTCCTGAATTCAATGAATTCAAGCGCAAAGAAATGAAAGTGAACTACGTCAGTTTCACTCATTATTCCGATGAGTTTACCTTCCCGGAAGTATTTCCACCGCAACGTCTCGATGACGTTCTGGGTTCGGTTCTTTCACGTCTCGGTATTGCGCAGCTGCGACTTGCCGAAACTGAAAAATATGCCCATGTCACTTATTTTACCAATGGCGGTTACGAGCCTCCGTTTCCGCTCGAAGATCGCCATATGGTTGCTTCGCCGAAGGTTAAGACCTATGATCTGAAGCCAGAAATGTCTGCATTCGAGGTTAACGAGTATCTGGTTGAAAAGCTCAAGGCTGACAAATACCCGTTTATCATGGTTAATTTCGCCAACTGCGACATGGTCGGGCATACCGGCATCATGGAAGCAGCCGTGAAAGCAGTGAATACTGTCGACTGCGTGCTTTCCAAGGCCATTCCGCTGGCATACGAGCTCGGCTATAATTGTCTGATCACTGCCGACCATGGCAATGCCGAGCAGATGGTCGATGAAGAAACCGGTGAAGCTTTTACCGAGCATACTGTCAATCCGGTGCCATTCTGCCTTTTGTCGCGCTCATCCGTTGAGTTGCGTTCTTCAGGCAAGCTTTGCGACATCGCTCCGACGGTCCTCGATCTCATGGGTATCGAAAAACCTGAAGCAATGACCGGAAAGTCTCTGATCGCCAGGAAAAAATAATTGTCGATGAATCTGCAAAAAAATGCCGGAAAGGGCTATCTATTCATAGTTTCCGGGCCTTCTGGGGTCGGAAAGACTGTTCTGTGCAATGCCATAGTCAAAAAGTTCGCTCCTGACGTCGTTTATTCGATTTCTACTACCTCGCGGGCACCACGCGGTGGCGAGACTGACGGGCAGGAATACAACTTCTGTTCAGCGGCAGAGTTCGAAACTGCCATCACTCGCAATGAGTTCGCCGAATGGGCTTTTGTACACGGCAATTATTATGGTACTCCGAAGCAGTTTCTCACCGATAACCTGTCGGTCGGGCGGCATGTGATTCTCAACATCGACGTTCAGGGGGCGATGAAAATTCGTGATTCATACCCTGAAGCTATAATGGTTTTTATTCTGCCGCCATCTTTCGAAGAGCTCGAGAGCCGAATCCGCAAGCGTAACATGGACAGTGAAAATTCCCTGCAGCATCGCCTTGAGAATGCCCGCAAGGAACTCAGCTACCAGAATCAGTACAAACATGTAATCGTAAATGACAACCTGGAACTGGCAAAAAGTGAACTTACCAGAATTTTTTCCGGGTATATAAGCACTCCAGTCACCGCTTCGCAGGTCTGACCGTAGGGATTTCAAATTGGCCAGGCATTGACACCTTGTAAAGTGATTCTTATAATTTAGGAAAATTCAGTAATTCGACCACCCTTTCAGGGTTCAGGAGGCTTGATATAATGAATCGTACAGCGCTGTGCTTCCTCTTCATCTTTTGTTTTTTCTCTTTTGCTTCATCCTGGGCAGAACCAGTTAAACTGGTTCCACTCGATGCCAAGCTTGAAATTGTCACCGGGCAGATCAAACTGACCAGAGTCGGCAGCACCAAAACCGATCTGATCACTCAGGGCTGTGAGCTCTATTCCGGCGATCTTCTCGAAACCCTCCAGGAATCTAAAGCAGTGCTGGCTTATGCCGATGGCACCAATATGCGCATCAAAGAAAGAACTCTCGTTGAAGTTCAGCCAATGAGCATCAAGGTGTTCAAGGGTAAGACCTGGTATAAATTCACCAAACGCGGCACTGAATTCAAGATCGAAACTCCGACTCTCATAGCGGGTATCAGAGGCACTGAATTTGAAGTTGCAGTATCTTCACGGAAAAAGTCTTCTATCTCGGTCGTTGAGGGCGCAGTAGCGGTCAGCAGCGTAGCTTCAGGCAAGGGCCTGGTTCTCAAACCCGGTATGGCTACTCATTGTGAACCGGGAAGCGAGCTTGTAGCCTCTTATCAGTTCAACGTTGAAAAGAAGAAAGCTGAGTGGGCAGCAGCAGATTGGCAGAAGAGTGCCAGCGGCCCTGAAGATGTCTATCGCCTGTTCATCAAATACATGCAGTTCAAGAATGAGTATGGTGTTGATGATTCGCGCACCAAAGAAGCTCTTGATGCTTTGAACAAAGCCAAAAAAGACAAGAAGTAAGCGATAAAAAAGGCCCCGGTTTAACCGGGGCCTTTTTTTATGGACTTTAATCGTCCCAGTCGCGCTTCTGGCGCAGCGATTTTTTGAAACTGGCCTGCTTCTTGTGACTGATGCGGTCTTCGACCGACGAGCGTGTCGGTCTGGTTGGCCGCCTGATTTTCGGTGGTTTCAAAGCTTTAAGAATCAATTCTTTGAGCTTGTCCCGGGCATCTTCCAGATTCCGGTACTGTTCGCGAAATCTCTGGCTGGTGATGATGATAGTGTCTTCAGAATCGACGCGACTGCCGGCCAGTTTCAGCAGACGCTGGGTGACTGCGGTGCTGAGTTGATCGCACTGCAGCGGTTTGAATCGCAGTTCAATGCAGGTCGCGACTTTGTTGACGTTCTGGCCGCCGGGCCCTGATGATCTGACGGCGCTGATTTCGAGTTGATCAGGGGAAATTACGATCTGTTCGTTGATTATCAATGGCATACTCATCTGTTATACTCCCTGGCAAGCCATTCGACTGCCTCTTCTGTTTTTAGACGCGACATGCAGCCTCTCTCCGGGCAAATGTTGCATTGGCCAGAACAGGCGGCAGTTTCCGGCATGATAATGATGCTCCGGCAACCTACCGGTCCCCAGCGTTTTGGAGTCATGGCTGCCACGGGCGGGAAAAAGGCGGCGCATGGCAGGCCAAGGGCGGCAGACAGGTGCAGTGGGCCGGTTGAACCGCCGCAGAAGGCTGAACAGGCTGAAAAGACCCCGGCAAGTTCAGCGAGGTCTGGTAAAGAATCGGCAAATCCGAGCCTGCCGGCACAAGGTTGCGGGAAAGCCGATTTCAGAGCCTGTTCTCCGGGGCCGAGACTGACAAGCACCGGAATTTTCCGCAACAATAAATCTGCAACGATCTTTGCATACATGTCGGTGCCAATATTATGGGCCGAGCCACCATGACCAGGATGAACAACTACGGGTCGGACATCGGGAAGGCCGGCATCAGCCAGAAATTTTCGGCCTTTGTCTCTGAGTTCGGCTGATGGATCGAAGTGCCAGGGCGAATAATCAATGTTATCAACAAAATTCTGCAGCAGATCAAGATTATACTGATACTCGTGTTTTTCATTCTTTGAGCGCTTCTGCACGCGCCGGTCACTGAGAAAAAGCTGAAAAAGGTTCGATGCCCGGCCAATACGCCTGGGAATTCCCGCTCTCCAGGCAGAGATAATTGCCCGGCCGGCCGGGTGTACCATTATGCAGCAGTCGAAAGCCTGCTGCCTGAAGCGGTTTGTCAGTTCGGTCGAAAACATGCCCGCCGCAAATGCATCATCGATGATAACTTCGTCAATCTCCTTAATCATGCCAGCCAGTGGTGCGGTGTAGCTTCTTACGTGTGCGACCAGGTGTGAATCAGGGAGTGCCCGGCGAATTTCGCGGAAAACCGGCATGGTCAACAGCAGATCGCCGGCGCGGTCAGTTCTTGAGACCAGAATTCTTTCAGATGGCATTACTTTTCCTCAACAGACTGGTCAGTTCTACAAAAACAGCCTCCGGTGTCACCGACTCCATACAGATATGATCGTTGCGGGGGCAGGTGCGTTGACGGCAGGGCGCCTGGGGGCAAGCCCCCGGGGCATTCACTGCAGCAAAACTGCTGTTGAGCGGGCCGGTTCGTGCCATATCGGTAGGGCCGACCGGCACCACGGTTGGCGTGCCGTATAGGGCTGCGAGATGCATTGTTCCTGAATCATTGGCGATCAGCCCTCTGGCACGACTTAACAGACAGGCCAGATCAACAAGGCTGGTTTTGCCGGCCACGTCGATGACTTCCGATTCTGAATCCCGGCAGATTTCGGCACTGATCGACTTTTCTGAGTTTCCTGCGGTAACAATTACCGGAATCGAAAGATTTCTGGCAATCATACTGGCCAGCGCTCTGAATTTACATGGTGGCCAGCGTTTTGCTGCCCCAAAAGCCGCTCCCGGGGCCATGACCAGGAATTCTCTCTCAGGATCGAATTCCAGGCGTCTGGCAATGTCGTTGAAGACTTCGTCGGCAAACCCACAATGGGGCAGCTGGGGGCGTTCGCCTGATGCCACGCCGGCTTCGCGGCAAAGAAGAAAATGCAGGTCTGACTCGTGCCAGACCTTGAAATTATCGGGCTTTTTGACCGCCCGATCAAGAAAAAGACTGCGAAACTGTGCAGAAAAGCCGGTGATTTGCCTGCTGTTGCATAATTTTGCCAGACAGGCGGCTCTGAATGAGTCCGGAAAAACCAGCGTGTGATCAGCTTTAAGTTTTCTCAGAGGCTGCAGTTGCCGAAAAGCGTCGAGCGGACCGGCATTGGTCGCTACTGCATGAATCTGCAGCGGCAATCCGATAAGATGATAGACATCTGCCAGGTGCGGCCTGGTGACGATATGCACTTCGCCCGCAGCTGCGGCTGCGCTTATGGCCGGAATAGACATGATGATATCGCCGAGCCAGTTGAGTCCAATTATGATTATTTTCATAACCTTGAGGCCAGAAATGCGAAAATCTGGGCGGCAACAGTCTCGGCATCGATTTCGCGGCAGGCGAAGCCGCCAGCTGGGCAGGTTTCATTCTGCCCATGCAGACTGCAAGGTTTGCAGGGAAGATCGCGTGAAACAACCATGACATCAGGGGAGGGGACCGGAGCAAATCCAAGCGACGGGCAGGTTTGCAGAAAGATTGCAGCCAGAGGCGTATTTACTGATCTGGCAATGTGCATGGGCCCGGAATCTGAGGTTACGACCCCGGCGGCGAGTTTGATTATCCCTGGGAGATACTTCAATTCAAAGCGGTTCCGCAAATCCAATCCGGCAGCTGCTTCTGGAAGTGGCGATCTGGAAGTGCCAATGATCGCGACCGGTAATGGTGAATGTTTAAGCAATGAGGTCAACATGGCGTCTGTGAACTGCTTGCCAGGCTTTGATGCTTCTGGATGAATGAATATGAACTTTTTTTCCTGAAGACCGGCGGCGGCAGCCAGGCGCCGGCATTCGTCAAGGTATGAATCGTTCAGGTTGAGCGATGGATCGGGATTGTCGATGCTGACGCCACAGATTTCGGCATATTTCTGCCAGACTGGTCTCTGGTCTGAAAAGCGCAGCGGATAACGATGGCAGATAGCCTGAAATTGTTCGTTCAGAGAGCGCTTCTGATAAATCCGGGTTATCGGAGCATTAACGAGGTTTCTTATGGCGACGGTTGCCAGTTTTCCCTGCAGGTCGAACAGGGCGCGGGCGTTCAGGGATTTGAGGTCGCGGCAGAGTTTGATCAGACTGCCGGTGCCGTTGAACAGATGAATATGGCCTGGAATCAGGTTGGCCAGCTGCGACCATCGGCTGTTGATGACGAGATGCACTTCGACATCGCGTGCTGCCATAGCCCGCAGTGTTGGTATGGTCAGAAGAATGTCGCCCATTGCGTTAAGGCGAAGAACTATTTCACGATCAGGCATTTGTTTCAGGTAGATAGCCAAGTTTTTGTAAACTGGCTATGGTTCGTAAGCTGGCTCCAGCCATGGAATCTAATACCTGACGGGCTCTGGTGCCCATAGCGATAAATTCTTCAGGCTGGGAAAGCCAATTTGCTATTGTCTGTCTGAGTTCTTCTGCATTTTTAACGGTTCTTACCGCCCTGGATCTGTTCAAGGCCATCATTTCGTAACGAAAATTGAAGGTGTGCGGGCCGGTCAAAATCGGTTTGGAAAAAGCAGCTGCCTCCATAAGATTGTGCCCGCCTCGCTCTATCAGGCTGCCTCCGATAAAAACCAGTGATGAAGCAGCGTAGAAGTTGCGAAGTTCACCCATTGTGTCGACGAGAATAACACGTCTTGCTGTGGCCGTAGCTTCTGAAACCTTTTCAAAGTCTATGTTGCGCCGGCGCAGCAGTTCTTCGATCTCAGGAATTCTTTTGATATGGCGCGGGGCCAGAATGATTGTGGCGGTCAGATCGGGCCAGAGAGGCTCGAGGGCATCGAGAATCTGTTCTTCTTCGCCCGGGTGGGTGCTGCCGAAGCAGATTATCCGCCGGCTGGCCGGAATGCCAAATCTCTGACGAAGAGAATTGGTTTCTGGCGGATTTTCGGCAATGTCGTATTTGAAGCAGCCGAGCTGCTGCTGGCGCTCAACCGGAATTCCGAGAATTTTGAATCTTCTCTGGTATTGTTTTTCCTGGGGAAAAACAAAAGACATACGACTGATGGCGGATTCAAAAATGGGCCATGCCAGACGCATCATACGAACGCTTTTTTCATTGAGGCGGCCATTGATGATGCCGTATGGAATGCCTTTGCGTCCCAGAGTGTCGAGAAGCAGCGGCCATATCTCGGTTTCGCTGATAAGCAGGATTTTGGGTTTGATTCGATCAAGAAATGGCACTACAAGCGCCGGCAGCTCGATCGGCAGCAGGGTGGCAAACCCGCATAATTCGTCCTTTTTCAGTTGTCGCAGGCCATCGAGGGTAGTGGCAGTGCAGACGATTCTCTGCCGGCCATAAAGTCTGCCCAGTTCTTTAAGAAATGGCCTCAGAGTAATGACTTCCCCGAGTGAAGCGCCGTGAACCCAGATCGTTCCGCTTTCTGGAATCTGCAGGTCTTCGGGGAGAGAACCCTTGCGCAGGGCGAATTCTTCAATTTCGATACGGCGGGGCGGAAAAAGGTCGAGCAGTTCAACCGCCGCGCGCAGAACCCATTGGTAGATTTTAAGGTAAAGTTTTCCCATCATGCTGCTCCGCTGATATTATCGCCTGTCATGGGGGAAGAAGTCAAAACAAGTTTTGCCCAGGGATTGTCAGGTGCATCGGCCGGCTGGGTCTTCCAGCGACGATGCAGCCAGAACCAGTTTTCCGGCTGCCGGCGGATGATTTCTTCGAGAATGGCGGTAAACCTGGCGGTTAATTGCTGTTGCCCGACTGCATCGTTTGCATAGCCATCAGGGAAAACCGGTGGCCACACCTTGATCAGATGTTTGTGCCCATAGTCAGGAAAAATGGCGATCGGAACAATTGGAGCGCCGGTTTTGAGAGAAATCTGGGCCGGCCCGGTCGGGGCAGAAGCCCAGCGGCGGAAAAATTTTACGAAAATACCTTGCTTGCCGTTATCCTGATCGATCATCAGGGCCAGAATATTACCCTGGCGCAGCGATTTTAGAATTTCTCTGATGCCATAACCAGAATCGGTGGTTCTGGCGCCATGCCGTTGCCGCATATCTTCAAACCAGGCATCGACGAATGGGTTGTTTTGCCGCCTTACTACGGTAGTCACACCGAAACCATGCAGTGCCAGCCATGGCGGAATAAGCTCCCACAGACCAAAATGCCCGGAAACTATTATGGCGCCCTTTTTTCTGGCGAGAGCTGCCTGCAGATGTTCGAGCCCATCTATAGTTGCTCTGTTAACAAGTTCATCGTTGCTGTAATGCTTTAAACCAGCCATTTCGAAAGAGTTTATCAGAAAATTTTCGAAAACCTGGCGGGCCAGTTTGTTTGCCTGCTGTTTGTCGAGCTCAAGATGTTCCTGCAGGCTGGCAGCAACCTGTTTGAAGCGCAACCAGGGAAGAGGCGTGGCAATGCCGGCAATCAACGCTGCCAGGCGTCTTTTCCTTGCGAAACTCATGCTGGCGCATTGTTTCGCCAGAGCATCGAGCAGCAATAACTGGATTCGGTTGCCAATTTTCTTGAGTGAAATCATTTTTTCTGGCGCAGCCGGCGTTTCAGGCCCCTGACACGCAATCCGATTGCCAGCAGGGGGCTTGATTTCATTTCAATTGCTTCCACAGGGCAGACTTCCATGCAGCAGAAGCATGAAATACAACGATCGCGATTGAATTCGGCACCGGTCTCGCCAATATTGATGGCGTCAGCGGGGCAGATTTTTTTGCATCGGCCACATTTTATACAGATATTGGGCAGCAGGGCCGGGCCGGTCCAGATCAACCGACGCACCAGTCTGATGATAAAACACGGAATCTTCGATATCGGCGGAGTTCGCGGCACGCGAAAATCTTTGATTGCAGCCTCATCGACCGGGCATCCGACCACCTCGATCTCGGCAGAATCTTTCGGCCCCCAGTTTAGCTGTTGGCACCGTTTCAGAGTCGGCACTTCTTCGGGGTTCAGGCCGATGAGTCTGCAGAAACCCATATCGACAGTAACCGGTGAGGTCGAGGCCAGCAGCACACCACATTTAACGACGCGCCCGCCAGCCGGCCCCTGACCATCCATGCCTTCGATGCCGTCGAGAATATTCAGGGTGACCGGAATCTGATGGGCAAAATCGGCGATGAAGTCAGAAAATTCTTCGGCGGCTGGAAACGTTTTATGCCACTGCGCCTTTGCAAAACCCGGAATCAGGCCGAATAGATTTTTGACCGCGCCGGTTATTCTGGTGAGATTGTGAGTCTTCATTTTGGCGATGTTAATGACCGTATCGACCATGAACAGAGTCTTGACGACATGGGCAGTTACCTCGCGACCATTGGTGAAGAACTTTACCGGTGTTTTGGGTTCAGATTCGAAACAGATCAGTCTGGCATCGGCCCGGGCTGCTGCTTCGGCAAAGCCGGTCGTTTTCCAGAATTCTTCGGTACGCCCGAAAACTGCCGGCGGACTGTCACCGATAAGAACGGTGGCACCGGCTTCTCTACAGAGACGGGCAACTTCTTCGATGACGGCCGGGTGGGTCGTTGCCGCTCTTTCTGGTTCTTTACAGGTCAGCATATTTGGTTTGATAAGGACCTTCTGACCTGGTTTGACAAAGCTGGTTATGCCACCGAGCGGTGCGAGCAGATTTTCGATGGCGGTTCTCAGTTCAGCATGCTCATAGTTACTGCATTTCTGCAGCGAAAGTTTAGTAGCTGTCATTGCCGTTTAATCCCTGATTCTGTTGAATTACCGGGTGGTTGAGAGTGTGCTCTCTGACTTCCGGTGGCGGGAAAGGTCCTGAGCCTTCCTGTGGCTCTGAAGGCAACGCTCTGATAAGCGGGAAATCCGCATAAGGACGGCGCTGCAGTATCTGGCGCGGCCATGGAGTCACTTCCAGCCCTTCTTCGCGTTCGATGAGAATGCATTGGTTGAGGTAGAGAATCTTGACGAGCATCTGGGCAAACGGAACATTCCGGAAAGAGGCGTAGACGGGAAAGTGAAGGTCGCGGGGAAACTGAATCGGCACCTTGCCGCCGAGAGCGATCTTTCTCAGGATAAACTGAATGTCGTCACCGCGGGAAAGAATGATTCCAGGTTTGTTCAGCCCGGGGTAGCGCAGCGACAGCCGGTCGGGCACGCACAGTTTCATGCGTTCGAGAACTTCGGTCCATTCTTCCCCGGATGGCTGAACGGGCAATACCATGAGAACCGGGCCTTCAAAGGCAAAGCGGTGGTGCGGGGGCAGAATCTTCTTCAGCAGTTTCGCCAGAGTATCGCCATGATTGCCCGGAACGACGGCGCCGCCGGCCTGGAAGTGCATCAGTGCCTGGTAGCCAAAACCGTGGGCCAGCAGTTCAATCGCTTCCCAGAGGGCAATCGGATGGCCATAAAATGACCAGTCTTTGTGAAACTTCGCTTTTTGAGGGGCATTCAGATAAATCTCGGCAAAACTGTGCGTGGAAGTGCGCTTGAATAAAACACTTTCACGGCGGATCTCTTCGACATACCATTCATCGTCGAGCCTGGTCTGCGGAATTGCATGAAAGCGACGTTCATTGTAATAAATCAGGGCCCGCGGGTTCTCGCGATAATACAGAATTGCCCTTATTCTTGGTTCGTCGCCTTTAAGAACGGCATATTGCGCCGCTGCGGGTCGACCGGCGAAGATGAACAGCAGCAGCAAGATCGAGGCTGCTGTGATTGTCTGCTTAGAAAAGGCCATGTTTTACCATTTCGGTATAAATTTTGACGGCGTTGGTGGCAGCGCCGCGTCTCAGATTGTCGGCGACGATCCACATGTTGAAGCCGTTTGGAACGGAGGGGTCGAGGCGCAGTCTGCCGACGAACACTTCGTCACGGTCCTGGCAGGCCAGCGGCGTCGGGTAGACCGACTTTGCCGGGTCGTCGACCATAACGATGTCTTCAGCATTTCCGAGAATGTTTCTGACCTGTTCGAGAGACATTGGTGCCGACAGTTCGATGTTTACGGCCTCGCTGTGGCAGAACATTACCGGGACTCTGACGGTGGTTGGGCAGACTCTGATGTCTGATTCCAGGATCTTGCAGGTTTCCCGCACCATCTTCTCTTCTTCCCGATACATGCCCGATTCGAGGAGAACATCGATCTGGGGAATCAGATTGAAGCCGATCGGGTGTGGATAGACGCCGGTTGGCGGTTCTTTGCCGGCCAGCATTGCTTCGCTCTGCCGTTTTAGAATGTCGATGGCTTCGAGCCCGGTGCCAGATACAGACTGATAGGTTGAAACGACGATTCGTCTGATCGGGTTGACCCGGTGAATCGGCGCCAGAGCCACGATCATCTGAATGGTTGAACAGTTGGGATTGGCGATCAAACCTTTGTGTCTTTTTGCCGCATGCAGATTGGCCTCTGGTACGACAAGCGGAACTTCAGGCATCATACGGTGGGCGTTGGTGTTGTCGATGACCAGTGCTCCAGCCTCTACGGCTTTGGGGCAGTATTTGAGGCTGACTTCTGTGCCCGCCGAAAAAAATACGACGTCCAGCCCGGTGAAATCACTGTTGGCAAGATCTTCGACGCTGTATTTGCGGCCTCTAAAGTCCATCTGCTGGCCGGCGCTGCGTTCAGAGGCGAAAAGTCTGAGATTACCGATCTGCTTGACGCGCTCGTCGAGAACCTTGAGTATTTTTAAACCTACGGCGCCGGTAGCGCCGACGATGCCAAAATTATGTGCTTTCATTGTCTGTCTGCCTCCTGTTTCTGTTGCTGCGCTTTTTTTGATTCAAGATAGAAAGATTTGATCTGACCCGGGCGGTATGGTTTCAATCGCGGCTCATCTTCTGTGTCTGTTTCAGCATCAGTTTTGGCTGAACCGGAAGCTGCCATCTGGGCTGGGGCTGACACCTGTTCTGTTGATGATGCTGTCGATTTTTGTGGTGCCTGACTTTCGATTGTGCCGGTATTCCCTGCTTTCTGGCGGGATTTCCCGGGAAACAGCAGGTTCTGTAATTCAATTGCCCTGTCAAACTGCGTGGAAGTCAGACTTGCCACTGGGGTTTGCCTGCTGCCGGTCGAGTTCTGATCGAGCAGTTTGACAAATTCTTCGCTGAGGGCAAGTTTTTTTGCGAGTTCACCAATGCCGGCAAGCAGCTGCTGTTTTTCATTCTGGCCTGGAGATGCCGCCAGCAGAGATTCAAGCTTGGCTTTCTCGGTTTTCAGGGCTTCAATATTGCTGATCGAGGCAGAAAAAGATCCTTCAAGATCTCCTTCGGCGGCGGCCCGTCTTTCTAATTCCGTTTTAATCGCCATTTCACGCATTTTGCTGAAATCCGGAAGTTTGGGTTTGCCGAAGACAGAACCGGGAGGGCGAGAACCCGCTGATGGTTGGCCTGTCGAGGGGTCGATCGGAGCTTCGGGCTCGTTGAACCCCTGTCTGTTTGAATCGCTTTTCATGTCAACCTCGTCCATCCAGGCTGGAAACTTCTGCTGCCCGAAACAGCAGACCGCTGATGCCGCGAAAAACAATATGATGATTGCATTTTTTATCATGAATGATTTGTACCATAAAGGCAGCATACAATGCAAAACGGTCGAGCAGCTACGTATAGTAAAGAGTTTAGCGGGAATTTGTCTCCAGGAGAGCTATTGTTACGAAATTCTCAATTAGATGCATTTTCGAGGTCTTGCCAAAAAAGCGGAAAAGATTATGCTTATATCAGGAATGATAAAGATGAAACGAAGAAAATTTCCAGAGCAGGTTTTTTTCAAGTTCAAAAAACCCTGCTATCTGAGAGTGATCAGAGACAATGCAGAGGTCATAGCCCGCCGAATGGGGTTTGATGAAGACCAGGTTTTTGAACTTGCCATGATTGTTGACGAAGCTTATGCCAACGCAGTAGAGCATGGCGTGGTCTCGACCGGCGACACTGAGCTCGAAATTGTTTTTCTGATCTATCGTGATCGGCTCGAAGTCTCTGTCAAAGACACAGGCTGCGGGTTCGATCTGTCATGCGTCCCGATTCCGCAAAACCTTCGCAGTCTAAATTCGACTCGCGGTCGCGGTCTCGGGCTTATCAGCATGCTTTCCGATCAATATGAGCTGATCTCTACCCCTGGCTCGGGCACAATTCTTCGCCTCACCAAATATCTGGCTGTCGAACGTGAATTTGTCGCCTGACCCTATTCGGTCATTTCCAGCTTCAATTCATCCATGCGACTTTTAACCGCATCAGTAGCTAGTTTTGCGAATTTTTCCGGCAGAAAGCGCTGATCGGTGCATTCAATTACCGCGGCAAGGTCCATATATTCAAGTCTTGCCGAATGTGCCATCGGTCGGTAGGCAGCCAGAGCTTCTCTGATGAAATGCCCGACGGGTTTGTTGCCGGGCACGTTTTCATCCTGAAGCTCGAACATGCGCGAAGCCATGATCAGAATGCCTTCCATCTCATTGCCTCCAATGTCGAGGCTCTCAGGGAATTCTGGAATGTCTGAATCATCGAGCTTGACCTTGTTTTTGCGTGCCAGCGCTTTGAACAGTGCCTTTTTGTCTTCAGGGGTCTGCGGGGCGAAAAGCGGCATGTGAACATCGAGTCGACCGACGCGTTTAAGATCGACTTCAAGCAGATCAGGTCTCGAGGTAGCGAATATCCAGAAAATTCGGCCGCGGTTGCGGGTATCAGCCATTTCACGGGCCAGCATTGCATAAATGCGCCCTGAAACTCCGGAGTCGCCTGAACCGGTGTCGCGCTTGCCTGCAACCTGGTCAGCTTCGTCGATAAACACAATAACCTGGCCCATGGCATGCAGTATCTTGAAGATCGCTTCGAGATTGCCTTCGGTAGCTCCGACCCATTTATCGCGAAAATTTTTCAGCTCGACGCATGGTACGCCGGCCTCGCCCGCGAAACATTCGACCAGGTAGGTTTTACCTGTTCCGATACGACCGGTTATCAGATAGCCCATCGGCAGAGCTTTAATTTTTCCACGCTTCATCAACGAAGCATCCTGACGCAGCCATGATTTCGCTTCGCTGTGACCAGCCACATCATCGAGAGTGCGTGTGGATTCGACGAAGGTGATGCGCCCGCCGGCCGATTTTTCGATCATTTCTTTTTTTACTTCGCGCAGGTATTCCATGGTTATGCGGCGCTGATTTTTTACCGCACGTTCAATCAGGTTCTGAACATCGATGCACGATAACCCCTCGAGCTTCTGTGCCAGCGATTCCCGGTCGACATCACAGATAGTCGAGAAATCGGCTATCGAGGCGGTGATAGCCTTGACAAAATTCAATACTGTCAATGAATCCGGCAGGCTGATCTGAATTTTTGCCGATCGGGGGTTCTCGACGAACTGACGATTGACATCGTTGAGGTTTTCCGCCACCAGACAGGTGCTGACGTAGGCGTTGTTGATCGTCGGATCTGAAGCCCAGTCAAGCACCCTGATCAGGGTTTCAACCGATTCGGGACTGGTATAGGCAATTTCGGCCCGAGGCAGCAGATACTGAGCGTATTCTACGATCACCGCGATACGCATCGGGTTTGCCGTTGCCTTGCCATTTTTGTCAGCGCTGGTACGCACCAGACCGTGCCTGATAAACCTGTCGATAAGTGCCAGGGCCTTTTTGGGTTCCTTGGGCAGGGTCCCGGCGTTCTCAGCTGTTATATCGCCATCTCCGGAAGTCGCAAATCCGGTGCGATGGAAGCTGTCGTAAGCTTTGAGGAAATTGAAAAACAGTTCGCCGCCCTTGCTGGCCCGAATGCCATGGCCACGGTCGTAGGTGAGCACTACTTCAAATGGTGAGAACATGACCCGGGTAAGGAAATCCTTCAAAGAAAGGCATTGCAGCGCCTGGTTATCTTCTGCGGCATAAGTTACCCAGTCATCGATATTGCCATACAGCACAAACTGGCTGATCGAACCGCTCTTGAAGATTTCCGACATTTCTCTGGCCCATTCCGGATAATTTGCCATGTTCCTGTTCCTTTATTCAGTTTCGCGACCCGGCGGTGGAACGACGGGTTCACTTTCGTTTTCATACTCTGGCTCGCCAATAGGCGGCCCGCTCAACTTGCGGAGAAAGACACTGTTGGAATTGATCCAGTCCTGAGTTTCGCCAAGATAGTTGTTTATCTGGTCGATGTTGGCGCTCAGGCCTTCTGGGCTGCTGTCGAGAGGAATGCCTTCGCGAACCATCTTCAGCTGATTTTCGATGCGCTGCAGTTCCATTTCGACGATCTGCTCATTCTCTTTGGCTTTGCTGAGGTTCTCCAACCGCCGTTTATGAATTTCAAGATTACCCTTGAGAGTCTTTTCCAGAGCCGGGCTTATTTCGCCTTTCAGCTGCTGTTCGAGTTTCCGGATTTCACCGGTTATTTCACTCTCTTTGGTGCGCTGCAGACTTTCTTCGTTCAGCTGTTTTGTTTTGAGTAATTTGAGAAAAATCGATGGCAGCTGGCTGAGGGTTTCCTGGCGACTCTGGTTCATAAACCCTGCGCTCTGGTCTGTATTCCAGGTCATCAGCTTGTTTATATCGGCGAGATTGGCGTTGAGGCGCTTAAGGCGTGCATGGTTGTCAGGGTTGAGACTGGCAATGACCTCGTTCATTTTGATCGAACGTGATTCGGCGATCTGAGACAACTGTTTGGCCTGAACATATTTCTGAAACCTGACATTTGATGAAAGAAACCATAGATAGACGAATTCCAGGGCCAGGCCGAGAAACCAGAACCCGGGGTTGCTCAAACCAAGAATGAACGACCCTAGAATGAAAAGCTTGTTAACAGGGATCTCGCCCATGCCCTTGATTACGAGACCTGCATTGAAAGCCTCGCTAAGATAGTCTGAGTAACCTGGTTTATACTGTGGTGCCATTAATCTGAACCGCCAATTTTCAAAAATTCATCAGTTATTTCCTTCAGGAACCCATTGAATTTTGGGCTTTCCTGAACTTCGAGCGGCGTCATGCCCTCATATTTGCCGATCAGATCACGGGTAATGGCTATCTGTCGGGCAAGGCGGCCTGGGTTGGCCTGAAACATGAAGATTCGGTCGCTGAGATAAACCGCTTCGGCCAGAGAGTGGGTAACGATGAATACTGTTGCTTCGACTTCGTGCCAGAGTGCCGTTATCAATTCCTGCATTTCAATGCGGGTCGGTTCATCGAGCGCCGAAAATGGTTCATCCATAAGAATAATGCGTGGTTTGAGCACCAGGGTGCGGGCGATGGCAACCCGCTGCTGCTGGCCACCGGAAAGCTGGTATGGGTATTTGTCTTCGTGACCCTTCATTCCGACTTTAGCGATCATTTCTCTGGCAAGCTTTTCCATCACCTGCTCGGGATACCCCAAAGATTCGCGGTTCAGCTGCAGGCCGAACATCACATTCTGCAGGACGGTCAGATGCGGAAAAGAGCTGTATTTTTGAAAAATCATGCCACGGTCGCGACCGGGCCCGGTTACCGGTTTGCCTCTTACCAGAACCTCACCGAGGGTTGGCGGTCCAACTTCCTGAAATCCCTGAATGAGATTGAGAACAGTTGATTTGCCGCAGCCAGAAGGGCCGACAAGAGCTATGAACTCACCGACATCCGGCAGATCTTCGATTTCAAAGGTGATGTTTTTTAGAGCCATAAATTCGTTGGCAGTGCCGGGGTTGAAAATTTTGGTGACGTTGCTGAAAGTGACGATTGGTTTCAGCTTTGACGCCGGCATGGCTGACGGCGGAGCAACTGGCATAGAGATGTGAAGCTTCTCATGCTCATCAGCTTGAATTTTTGCTGTTTGCGTTTCGGGCACAGCTATTGGTGTGTCAAGGTCGGAGTGAGTCGCTGTCGAACCGGTCTGCGGTGCTTCCGGGAAAGGAAATGCTGCTGGAATATCGCTTTCTGGCATTTCAGGCGCCGGGGCTTTTTCAACAGGGGCGTTGCCGGCTGTCTCTTTGGCTACCGGAGCCAGGTCATGCGGTTCAGATACTTCTGGATGCCTTACTGTCTGGCTTGTCGGATGCTGATCGGTATTGGCGGGCGTTGCTGGGTTGCCGCTAACGGGAGCTTTAACCGGATTTTTTTTCTGTGGCGCAGATTGTTCGTCGCCAAGATTAAAAAAGAGCCCGACGATTTTGCGAAAAAAGGACGGTGATTTTGGCTGCTGTTCGCTCATCGCCTCTGACTCCTGTAGGGAAACAGCTGTTCGCCAACCTTTTCCCAGATTTTATCGGTTATGAAGGCCATGAAAACGATTGCAATCAGAACCAGATAGATATCTTCGCGCGGGCCTCGTCTCTGGCTGGTTAAAATGAGAGTGCCAACCCCAAAGCTGCCCATGTCAACCATTTCGGCAAGAATGATATAGCCCCAGCCGATGCCAAAGCCAAGACGCATCGCATCATAGAGGTTGGGCATGGCAATCGGCAGCAGGATATTGTTCAGTATCTGAAATTTGCCGGCTCCAAGAGTGTAACCGGTTTGCAGATAGACGTTGTCGACCTCTTCAAGGGCTTTGACGAATAGAGGCAGAAGATAGATCGAAAACCCGAAAGCGAGAAACATTACTTTCTGAAGCTCGTTGGTGCCAAAAAGAATCATGAAAAGCGGCACCAGAGCTGGAATTGGCAGATAGCCGGCAAAAAGCATCAGCGGCGCTATCAGGGCTTTGAACTTGCTGAAGGTGCCCATCAGCAATGCCATAGGAAAAACGATGAGGAAGGCGACCAGAAAGCCGGCGCCAACCCTGAGAAAACTGAAAAGAATGTTTTTGGGCAGATAACGGTCTGACCAGAGTGAAGGCAATGAGCGACTCACTTCTGATGGACTTGGTAACATGGATGGGCTGATAATACGGGTTTCGACGATTTCATACCGGTAGTTGAATATCAGCATCGGTGGACTGGCTGTCGTCGGTGTGGCAGATGCGTGGGTGTCTGCTGTTTGACTGCCGGTAGCAGCCGTTGTAGAAGCAGCCTGGTTCTGCGGGGCAGTTCGCCCGGTCGAAGAATGGCCGGGAATCTCAATTGGAGGCGGAGTCTCTTTGACCCGGTCTAAAATTCTGCCGATCGGTAAAGTAATTCTGACGCTGTTGCCAAAGGGGCGGGCCGGAATATTACCAAGTTTGAAACGCTTGCCTTCTTTAAGAAGAATTGAACCCTGTTCCGGATCATCGGCGTATTCCAGGCTGCTGTTCTCAACCGTCAGTCTGATTCGATCCTTGAAGACGGTTCCATCGGGCGGAGCAGACTTTTCATGACCCTCAAAAATACCTTCTGGCAGCTGTACATCGACGGTTCGCCCGGAAGTAGCGAAAACCCAGAGAAGAAAAATTAGAAAGATTGGCAGAATGCCGAGAATAACCTGGTCAGCAATCTTGACACCGGTTCTTATGCCGAAAAAATTCTCAAGAAGACTGAATTTCATTTTTTCTTCCCCGTGAAGACAGTCTGCAATCTGTGATTTGTTGTAAGAGCCGGTCTGCCTGAATGCAGGCAGACCGGCAGAGTTTGTCAGTTACTTTCGGGCGGGAAGACAGAGACTTCGACTCTGCGATTCAGAGCCTGATTCATCGGGTTGTCGGCATCGGCCGGTTTGTTCCAGCCTTCGCCTTCAACGACGAATTTTTTGTCGTCAAATTTGTATTTGTCTACCAGAGCCTTTTTGACCGCTTCTGCGCGGCTCATGCTCAGGTCTTTGACGATCTTTTCTGGAATTTTGCCTTTCATCGAACTGTCGGTGTGGCCGACAATGGCTACGACAGCACGATCGTAGGCGCCTACCAGTCGGGCAACCTTGTCGAGGGTCGCTTCGATGTTCGGGTCATAGAGGGTGTTGGCGATTGCGTTGCCGGTGATGTCGTGAGCCGGTTCATAGATATTCGAGGAGTTCGGGTAGAAATTGATTCTCACGGTCTGGGTGATAATCGGAGCTTCTGCGTTAACTTTCGAATAGGTGGTCGGAACGAACTTGCTGACGTAATTATCCTGATGGTGTTTGAATTCGCCGCTTTTTTCAAGTTCGCTGATCAGGGTGAAATCCATGACCTGATTGAATGGAACAGCTTCTTTCACCAGGCCTGCCTGATTGTAGACGTAGGCAATGCTTTTCCAGGTGCGTTCAAAATTGGTCGGGTTGTTGGCGTTGAGGAAGAATTCGCGGTTTTCAGCAAAGTTGGTCGAGTGAGCGTCTGCTTCCATGGCTTTGACGTCTTCAACCTTCATGCCGTAGCCGTCTGCCATCCACTGAAATGCCTGTGCCTTGGTGGTCTGATTGTTGAGCATATCCATGCCTTCGAAAATACCTGCGACCAGACCCTTGACGATTTCGGGTTTGTCGCGGGCAAAGTCGGCACGGACTGCCCAGACGTCGGCGATCAGCTTGTTGGCTTCCCCGGTGGTGGTAAGAATGCGGGTGCCGGCAACCTTTTCCGGAATGGTATAAATGTCCGGTGCCCAGCTGACGCAGGCGTCGATTTTCGGGTCGGAAACGAAGGCGGCGGCAGCTTCAAAAGCAGTGGTAGTGTATTTGTGAGTGACTTCTTCGAGCCCGATGCCGGCATTGATCAGCAGATTGCTGATAAAATACTGCGAAGGACTGTTCTGGGCATAAACGATGGTTTTGCCTTTGAGATCGGCAACCGAGCGGATTTTGCTGCGGGCTACGATGCCGTCGCCACCGCTCGACCAGTCGATCTGCTGGTAAATGCGGGGGGCAGTGCGGCTGTCTTTCATCAATTCGGGTGCAAAAAGCACCATCATGTCGAGAGTGCCCCAGAGAATATGGCTTTCACCGCTGGCAAAAGTATCGCGGGCAACGACCGGATCATCGATGAGCTTGAGGTTGACCTTGAAACCGTATTTTTTGAAAAACACGCTTTCTTCATTCGGTGCAAAACCGTTGTTGGCGGCAATAATCGGCAGCCATCCGGCCCAGACGTTTATCGGAAAAACGACGACCTTTTCTTTGTCATCCCATTTATAACCGGAAGTGCCCTGAACTGGTGGCAGTGTTTCGCGTGGAACGAACTTATATTCTTTGACTGTGGTTACCGATTCGGAATCCGGAGCTTCGACAACCGCAGCTTCCTGAGCTCTGGCAACGCCAAAACAGATGGCCAGCATGGCCACGAGAACCAGAAAAAGTTTTCCTCTAAAATTCATCTCTTGCTCCTTATGGTTAATTCTTCTGCATCGGGCCCATGCCGCGCTGCGGAACATCTTCAGTCGGGGTGTCGGTTTCAGCGAGGGGCTGACCTGCGCCGGGCATTGCGATGCCATTCATGGCGGCAAATTCTGCCAGAGCGGCGTCGCCGAGAGCTTCCATTTCAGATTCCTTCATGGTGACCTGCGAATTGTCATATGAGCCGGCGGCAACCCGTGAGCGGCCGACTGCCTTATCGCGGCGTTCTTCAAGCAGTTCGGTAACGCGGTTGATGGTGTCGCCACCCGAACCGATGCCGGAAATCATGCCTTTGGCCATTTCCTGGAGCTCGGCCTGGGCTTCGTGCATCTGGGTTTCGCTGACCAGATTCTGCAGTTTTTCGATTTTCATCTGAGCTTCGCGAACGGCAACGTCACGTGATTTTTCCAGATCCTTGAAGGTTTTTTCGGCTATTTCGAGCTGCGACTGATTTTCTTCGAGCTGCTGCTTGACTGTCTGCAGCTGCAGGGCGAGCTGGCCCGCAACCTTGTTGTTGCCGGCCTTGAGGTTAGCGGTAATCTTGGCGGTCAGTTCCTTGTCTTTGGCAGACAATGTTTTGACCTGGCGCATCAGGCGCTCGGTGAAGGCAGCGTGCTGGGCCAGACTTTCGTTGAACCTGGAAATCTGAGTTCGCAGGTTTTCTTTCTCGGCTTCGATGAGAGCCTCGGGATTGGTCGATTCAAGCCCTTTAATGAAGAGACTGAAGAAACCTCGAATTAGATTCATCAACCGTTTAAACATTTTCCAGCTCCTTTGGAAGTTTTACTTTTCTGGGGTAAAAACCTGAATTTCGACGCGGCGATTCAAAGCCTGATTCAGCGGATCAGAAGCATCAGCCGGTTCGCTCCAGCCTTTGCCCTCGACAATGAACTTTTCACGCGGAAACTTGTACTTTCTTACCAGGGCACTGCGAACCGAATTGGCACGGTCACTCGACAGATCTTTTACTGCCTTTTCAGGAACCTTGCCTTTCATCGAGCTGTCGGTGTGCCCGACGATGGCTACCTGAGCCCGGTCATATTGCCCGACCATGCGGGCGATCTTTTCAAGAGTGGCGTCGACTGAAGGATCATACAGGGTGTTGGCGATAGCCTGCCCGAATTCATCGTGTTCCGGTTCGTAGACGTTGTCTGAGTTCGGATAGAAATTGATTCTTACAGTCTGGGTCAGCACCGGTGCTTCAGCAGAAACTTTTTTGTAGCTCGTGGAAACGAAACGGCTGACCTGAATATCTTTCTGTTCTGGGAACATGTTTTTGTCGACGAAACCCTTGATCACCGAAAAATCGACGACTTCGTCGAATCTGACTGGAGTAGCTATCTGACCGAGTTCGCGATAAACATAGATGATGTTTTTCCAGGTGCGCTCAAAGTTGGTTGGACTGTTTTTGTTGAGGAAAAAATTCTGGTTCTCGGCAAAATTGGTGATGTAGGCATCCTGCTCCATCGACTTGATGTCTTCAACCTTCATCCCGTAACCTTCTGCCATGTGCGCGAAGGCTTTAACCTTGAGAGTTTCGTTTTTCAACATCGTCATGCCTTCGAATATGCCGGCAACCAGGCCTTCGATGACATCCGGATGATCCTTGGCAAAGTCGGCGCGTGCCGCCCAGACGTCGGTTATCAGACGGTTTGCGTCGGCCGTGGTAGTCAGAATCTGAGTTCCGGCAATTTTCTCGGGGATCGTGTAAATGTCAGGAGCCCAGCTGACGCAGGCATGGATGCTCTTATCGGCAACAAAAGCGGCAGCGGCTTCAAATGCTGTGGCAGTGTATTTATGCGTTACTTTGTTCAGCGGAATGCCAGCATTGATCAGCAGATTGGTGATGAAATACTGTGAAGGGCTGTTCTGGGCATAA